>JAUSLA010000004.1 GCA_030646565.1 bacterium | reverse complement strand
CAAAACATTATTTGACGCAGTATTATTCTTAAAAGTTGGATAGCTGCTCTCAACTAAAATAGGACCCAAAAGATAATCTATCCCTTCAAAATTATTAGTATCAAACAAAGCGGCGCTTCCCTCTTTTATAAATACCCCGCTGTAAGTGTTCTTAAAATTTGAATTTTTAATTGTCGGACTGCCGCCGATAATTAAAGCCGCTTCGCCTGAATTAGTATTCTGAATCGTCAGATTTTCTATTGCGCTGGAAGAATTAATCATTTTTATTCCGGATTCGTTAAAATTTTCCAAAACAGAATTTTTTATGTCAACTGAAGTTGAATCAATGATTATTGCGTAGGCATCTGTCTGTTTTTTCCCGCCATATCTTATTTGAGAGTAATTCAATCTAGAATTTTGACTGGAGGGAGCAAAATATACTCTACTCCACCAATTAGCGCTACCTTCGGGAGTTAAAAAAGAAGTAAAAATAATTTCCTTTTCTATCGTGCCTTCAGCAATAAGGGTCCCCTTAACAATTAAACTATCTCCTCCGCCAAAATATTGAAGTTCTCTAAATTTTAATGTTACACCCGGTTCAATTTTTAAGGTACTATTTTCAGGAATCTCTAAATTATTAATAATATATGGATTACCAAGGTAAGTTAAGGTGATTTCAGAAAATTCGTCAAAAGGAAGGACGTTTGTTATTTGGGTTTCGGTTTTTGAAACGCTGTTTTCCGCTTTTGGCGTTCCGTTGATTTTGTCGCCTCCAGCCCCTATCCCATTTCTGGTGATTAAATTATTATTCGCCCAGTTTGCGCTGTCAGTTCCTGTGGCGTTTGAATTAATCCTCTCCATTGAGATATAATTTGGCGTACTGCTCCCAGCCGGCCAGCCCGCAGAGAAATCAACCAAGTCAATCAAAGTATTGCTGGCGTTTCTTAATTCTAATTTTTCTCCGCCATTGCTTAAACTGCCTGTATAAATTTGGTCTTCAACAACATCAGTGGTATCAGAAGCGGTTCTTTCTAGTAAATAAAATCCGGAGCCGGAAATTGTTGAAGTGGTGAGCTCAATAAAATCCTGGCCATTTTTCAGTATTTTCCAGCCGGTTAAATCTATAAGAGAAGCGGTGTTGTTGAGCAATTCAATCCATTCGTCGCTGGAATTAGCGGCGCTTGTTCCCATCCAAGCGATTTCATTGATAACTACCGATAAAGTAGGAACTTCTTCTTCTTCTTCTTTAACAACAACAGTGATGGTCGATGTGGCTGGCAAACTGCTTGTTCCTTTATCATCTATTACTTGGAGGTTGATTAGAAAATTATCTGCAACTGAATAACTATGGCTCGTTGCAGATGTGGTTGTTGTGGAAGTATTATTGTCGCCAAAATCCCAGATAAAATAAGCGATGCTGCCGTCAGAATCAGTGGATGAAGAGGCGTCAAAAGTAATTTCCTGACCAATAAAGAAAGTTGATGACGCAAAAACGAATTGAGCAACCGGCAATTGGTTTTCTGACTGATTTGGGCTTTGATTTTGAGTTTTTGGAGTCGGGCTTTGGAGCTCAAAATCATTTTGATTATTGTCGGTATCAATATAGCTCTGGCCCGACCATTTTCGGCCAATACTCTTGCCTGTTTCCGGACTTGCGACAGCAACGGTCTCAAAATCCTGCGCATTTCCCCAGCCAACCTTATCAACTGTTTCCCGATTTGGATTTTTAAGCGCGATCGCATTACTTTCGGTTAAAGTTAAATCCCCTGCGAGAATATCTTGACTTGCTGTTGCCGAGCGACTAATTAAAAAATGGCTGTTAGGCGAAATGCTTTTTCCCTCAAATTGAGTTGAAGAAACGAGCGAATTCCAAGATGCGCCAGTTTCAGTTTTTCTCTGAACGTACCAGCCGCTTAGTCCAATTTCGCTGTTATTGGGGTTGTATAGCTCAATAAATCTTTCTTCTGTCGGCGCAATTTGGATTTCGGCAATTAAAATTTTCGGGTAAGACTGGGAAACTGCTGGCGACGAAACGCTGCCACCGCTTGAACCGCCGCTATTAGAAACAGCAGTGGAAAAATAACCAATGCTGTTTCCCGCGCCCGGCGTGCCGCCGACATTCGCGCTCGTCTGCCAGCTAAAATCCGCTCTTCTCTCCATTGTTCTTTTGGCCGCATTATCTCCGGCCGGCCAATCGGGACTGGCTATAACTTCATCCATCAATGCGCAATTTTCATTAAAAAGATAAAGCGCCTCGTTTGTATTGTTCAAAGCGCCGGTATAAATCAAGTCAGCTGCAACTCCCGGGACCGAATCGTCGCTCGTCCTTTCCAAAAGATAAACCCCATTAGCATTAACAGAGGACGGGCCTCTGTCGCTGAAGATTATCTTGATTTGGTTGTCTTTGTCTAAAACCTGCCAGCCGGTTAAATCAATGGGCGCGCCGGAAACATTTTTCAGCTCAATCCATTCGTCGCTCGCTGATCTTTCCGAACCCATCCAAGCGATTTCGTTAAAAATAACTTTGTTTCTCGTCTCCAGCCCGGTTCTTACACACAAAGATATTGCTTTTTGCGTGGTCGTTGCCGGTTTGTCTTGTTCTTCTATATTTTCTTCCGGTTCATCAATTTTTTCATTGTTTAATTTATTCTCATTTTCCATTAATTTTGCGATCTCTTGATTTGCCGCGTCAATTCTTTCAGCAATATCATCTATCATCTCTTGTATCTCTTCTAACGTCATTTTTTCTTCCGGCCGAACCATTTGAGATTCAATATCGTCCGCTTCTTTTTGAATCGTTTCATTGCCAGCCGCATCTTCAGCCACGCCTTGTTCTGTTGCGCTTGGAGAAGTGTAAACCATACCTGCCGGCGAAAACGGATTAAGCTTTGAAATAAATGATTTTATTTCATTCCAAATCTCAGATAGCCCCAACGTCTTTCCGGTAATTTTTGTTATGATAATTTCTACTTCTTTTATCGTGGTTTCAATTGGCTTTAATAAATACTTTTCCCACAAACTCAAGGGTTTAATCCCCAAATCCGGCACCGTAGGCGGAAAATCTATTTTCATTGTAGGGTTGCCAACCCATTGGTAATTTTCTACAGTGCCGCGAATATCAACAATAAAAGGAGGTAGGTCATGAGTTAGTTCTGTATAATTTCCTATTGATCCTCCTATGCTTCCTCTATTTTCTGGAGGTTCAATTGGATTCGGAGAATAAAACCTTATTAAAATTTCTCCCTTTTTATAATCAGAGGGTTGATAAATTATAATGTATTGAAAAAAAGCTACCTTCTTTTCCTCTTTTTGAGAAATATACTTAAACTTTATTGCTCCGGGAGTTACTCTTATTTCATTTTGAAATAATTGTCTTTTTCCTTCTTCAACCGCCTTTTCTACGCTTAATTTTTCAAGCTTTTCCAAACCAACCGAAGGGTCAAAATAGATTCGAGTTATATCTATCGCTCCTTTAATTATTCCCCAAGTAATTTCTATCGGAACATCTTTTAAAAGATGGTTCATTGCTTGTACCCTTGTTACCGCTCGCATAATATTTGGAACTGCAGTTTCTTCTTCGGTAGAATATCCGGAACTTATTAAATTCATCCATTCAGAATTGAACAAATTCACTAAAGATCGCAACAATTCTTCAACCCGATTTTCAGGTAAACCAAGATATTTATCTATTTCTGTAAGAGTAATATTTTCAAAATCATCGGCTAAAACAATTTTTGGTAAAACCAAAAATCCTGCTAAAGAAATTAGCAAGAAAATAAATAAATATCGCTTAATCATAATAATAAATTACTCCTATCTAATCAATTGAGGCTGTTTCTAAAAACTTATCAAATTCTTGGATACATTTTTCTTTTTCATCAAGAGCCCAATACAGATCAAAATCATATAATTTATTTCTACTAGGGATATAAACAATAATAGCAGAACCCAAAACTCCGCTATCAAAGGTATTTTTTAAAGCCGAGCGGTTATTTACTGTTACTTCTTCAAATTCTTCGGATTTTATTCGCAATCCCCAATGAATCGCTCTTACTTCTTTTTCTATCTCTTCAAAATTCATTTTTTTATACACAACAGAAATTTCTATAATGCACCCATTTTTTAAAGGAGGGCTTACTATTTCATTTCTCTGTTCTCCTTCAGTATTTGGGAAATAAAATGCTACTGATCCTTCTTCAGCTTCTATTTTTTCTACCTCCCACCCCTCCGGCACTTTTACAGACAATCCCGCTTTTTTATTTTCTACAATTTTTCCATCTGTAATTTCTTTAATGATATAATCATCTGGACTTCCTTTTATTTCTCTCTCTTGCCACAAAAAAAATCCTCCGGCCCCGAGGATTAAAATAATGGCAAAAATAAAAACAGCTTTTTTATTCAGAATTTTCCCTAAATTTACCATGTTTTTTTATATTACAATGAAATTAAACAAAGCCCGAGGTTGTTTAATTGCCCGAGAGGCATTCGAAATTCACTCATCAATCTTTCGCGTAGCGAAAGCGAAGATGAAGAAGAGGATGAAGTCCTCTTCGCCTACGGGGCATGTTTTTTTATTTTACAAATACCAGAATAAAAAACAACTGCCCACCCTGTGGATAACTTTCCTATTGCTATTGATAAACAAAGCCCGAGGTTGTTTAATTTATTCTAAAAAGTATGATGGGTAGGACTTTCTTTCTTTTAAAAATTCTTTTGCAAACTCCTGGAACTTTTTTTTGTTGTCAGGACTATCTATTAGAGAGTATCTTTTCAAAATCTCATCAGGAGCCAATATTTTGGCATTTCTTTCTCCCGCTTTGTCAGGGAAACTAGAAAATTCATAATCTTTTAGAAAATCCAAAGCTTTCTCAATATCCCTTAAACCATCTTCTCTCCATCCCGGTTGAAAAACATCTAAAGGATTAATTATACTAACGTAACGGCTGACAGCATCTGATTGGAAATCAGTTTTCACTACAACACCTTTATAACGACTACCAAACACTGCGTCCTTTCTATTGTGAGTTAAATTAAAAGATTTAGCGAATCCAGTGTTTAATTTTTGGGTTAAAATAGGGATTGCATTTTCAATATTGGGCACTAAATAAAAATGGTAATGATTTATTACTAATGAAAAATCTAATAAATCAACCAGTGGCGGGTGTTCTTTGGCTACAAAACTAGAGGGGATATTTTCTCCTTGCAGTAAGGCCTGTCCGGCCTTGATTGCGTCTCTAATTCTGACATTGGAACCTCTCTTTCCAAGATTAGCTGCATAAAATTGAAAAACAAATCTATAGCATTCTTCCTTATCCCTAAAGACATCTATTAATGCTCGTGAAATAATATGAGCCGGTTGATTTTTCTCAAAAAAAGTTTTCCTATAAGGCATATAAAATAAACAACCTCGGGCTTTGTTTAATCTTTGTTTAATTATAATCAAAACTCGAAAATAAACAAAGCCCGAGGTTGTTTATAGAAAGATATGAAATTGGGAGGCCGGGCCTCGATCGTGGAATTATCCACGAGACTAAACAAAAAAAAGTCCGCTATAAAATAGCGGACATACCGGCGTATATATTAACG
>JAUSLA010000002.1 GCA_030646565.1 bacterium | reverse complement strand
GGGAGAATTACCGTCAGGCATAAAGGCGGAGGGGCGAAACGGCTTTATAGGATTATTGATTTTGGAGAAGAAAAAATAAATATTCCAGGCAAAGTCATTGCTCTTGAATATGACCCGAACAGAACCAGCATTATATGCCTTGTGGAATACGAAGGATCAGACAAAAGATATGTGCTTTGTCCCTGCGATCTAAAAGTCGGCGATTCTATCATCTGCGCCGAAAAAGCCGAAATAAAAACAGGCAACAGGATGAAATTAAAAAATATTCCGGTAGGAACGCAGGTTCACAATGTTGAATTAGAGCCCGATAGGGGTGGAAAACTAATCAGGGGAGCCGGAACGACGGCTGCCGTTTTGGCTCAAGAAGGAAAATATACCCATTTAGAAATGCCTTCGGGAGAGGTAAGAAAAATAAATAACGAGTGTTTTGCTTCCATAGGGCAAGTTTCATTTCCCGAGCACAAATTCATTGAAATAGGAAAAGCCGGCAGGTCAAGGCATATGGGAATTAGACCAACAGTCCGGGGCGTGGCTATGAATCCGCCCGATCATCCGCACGGAGGCGGAGAAGGAAGATCTCCGATTGGCATGCCGTATCCCAAAACCCCTTGGGGAAAACACGCTCTTGGGGTAAAAACCAGGAAAAATAAGTGGACAAATAAATTAATTATTCAGAGAAGAAAGAAATAATATGGCGAGAAGTTTAAAAAAAGGTCCCTATGTGGACGAAAAATTGTTAGAGAAAATAAAGAAATTAAAGCAAGGAGGAAAAGAAATTATCAAAACTTGGTCAAGGCGTTGCACTATCGCTCCGGAAATGCTTGGCTTTACTTTTGGAGTTCATAACGGAAAAGATTTTTTAGAAGTAAGGGTTGATGAAAATATGGTTGGCCACAGATTAGGTGAATTTTCTCCCACGACTAAGTTTCATAGGCACGGAGGGAAAATACAAAAAGAAATAGAAACAAAAGTGGCTGAAAAAGAGACGGAAAAAATTAAATCATCTAAAACCGAGTCCGCCTCTGGCGGACGAAGGTGAAGATGAAATTTATTTCATCGCCCGAGTCCCGCTGAAAGCGGGACGAGTCGAAGAGCTTCGCTCTTCTCCACCTGCATCCCGCTTCGCGGGATTTGGTAGCTGAAGAAGAGATAAATCTCTTCGACATAAAGTTATGATAGTTATTGCCAAGCTTAGGCACTTAAGAATAGCTCCCAGAAAAGTAAGATTAGTCGCCGATTTGATTAGGGGTAAAAAAATTGAGGAAGCTCAAAAAATTTTGAATTTTACGATAAAAGGCGCAAGCAGGCCTTTGTTTAAGCTTTTAAAACAGGCTACAGCCAACGCTAAAAATAATTTTCAGTTAGATCCCATTAATCTTTATGTATCCAGAATTACGGTAGACGAGGGCCCAAAGTTAAAAAGATGGATGCCCAGAGCCCGCGGACAGACCTACGAGATTCAAAAAAAGACATCGCATATAACAATTATCCTTGACGAGCTTACGAAAGGGACAAAGAAAGTAAAAAAGGCGGGAAGGTTGAAAACCGGGGCAGTTTCAGAAGAAACAATCGAACAAAAAAAAGTAGAGAAGATTTTATCAGAAAAACCCCAGCAAGAAGATAGATTTTTGGCAGGGAAGACTAAATTTAAACCGAAGAAGGAATTACCAAAACCCAAGTCAGAAGGAATAATAAAAAGAATATTCAGAAGAAAAGCAATTTAGTCGATGAGGATAAATCTTCATCTCCACTTTCGTCCCACTTCGCGGGACTCGGTAGTCGATGAGGACTACGTCCTCATCTTGACCTTCACTTTCGCTACGCGAAAGTTCGGTGTATGGCGCATAAAGTTCACCCAAAAGCATACAGATTAAAAGAGCTTTTAGATTGGGATTCACGTTGGCTGGACAGGAAAAAATTGCCTCAATATCTGGAGGAAGATTTTAAAATTAGAGAATTTTTCAAAAATAAAATCGGGAAACTGGGGATTGAAAAAATTGAAATCGAAAGATTCCCCGGCAAAACCATAATTATTATTTCAAGCGCAAGGCCAGGCCTTATTATCGGCAGAGGCGGAGAAGGGATTGAGATTTTAAGAAAAGAATTAGAGAGAAAGGTTTTAAAAACAGTTTCAAAGAAAGTTCCCCAAAAGGGAGTTCCCGAATTAAAAATTGAAGTGAAAGAAGTAAAAGACCCTTGGTCTTCGGCCGCTTTGACCGGCCAATGGATAGCCCAGCAAATTGAGAAAAGGGTTGGCCACAGAAGAGTTTTAAAACAGTCCCTGGATAAGGTTATGTCGTCCAGGCAAGCAAAAGGAGCGAGGGTGGAGGTAGCGGGAAGATTGGGAGGATCGGATATCGCGAGACGTGAATGGTTGCAAAAAGGCAATCTTCCTCGTCAAACTATCCGAGCCGAAATTGATTTTGCCAGAGTAGAGGCCTTCTGCGCTTATGGAACAGTTGGAGTTAAAGTGTGGATATATAAAGGCGAAAAGTTTGAGTGATAATTAACACCCCGCATCGGAAGGGGGTTGGGGATGTTGTAAATATCTTCGGTCAGTTTCCCTCGGGTGACACGCAGTCGGCAAGAGTGGCAAGATAAAGCTTTTTTTTCGGCCGCTGCTATATCTCGTCCCGCCCCCGTTACCTTAAAGGATAAATCATAATTAAATGTGGGCGGGACTGCGATATGTCCCCCTTGGAAAACTAGCCTCAGATACCGAAGGTGAAGAAGAGAACGTAGTTCTCTTTGACTATTTATATCGAAGAATGTTCGTTCTTCTCCACTTTCGTCCCGCAAAGCGGGACTCGGTAAGCGACTATATTTTGTATTATCATGGCGATATTAATGCCGAAAAAAGTAAAACATAGAAAGTGGCACAGAAGCAAGTCAAAAGGATTGTCAACGCGAGGAACGGAATTGGATTTCGGCTCTTTTGGCTTGGTGGCGATGGAGACGCTTTGGATTACAGCAAGACAGATTGAGGCCGCGAGAAGGGCAATTATCAGGTATTTAAAAAAAGGCGGAAAGCTTTGGGTTAGAATTTTTCCGGATAAACCAGTCACCAAAAAAGGCACCGAGGTTCCAATGGGCGGGGGCAAGGGATCGGTTGACCACTATGTCTTTCCGATTAAGCCAGGCAGAATTATTTTTGAATTAGACGGAGTCAAAGAAGAAACAGCCAAGGAGGCCTTTAGGAAAGCATCTGATAAATTACCGATAAAAACAAAATTTATTAAAAAATAGCTAACGAAATACGAAAAGGCGAAGAGAACTGGGTTCTCTTCTTAACCTTCGTCCCGCAAAGCGGGACTCGGTATACGAATATACGAAAACGTATTCGCACATTCGTAATAAATTCGTAATTCGTAGGGAAAATGAAGATTAGTGAATTACGGCAAAAAGCAAAAAAGGAATTGGAAACGGTTCTGAAGGAAGATGGGGAGAAATTAAGACAGCTCCGTTTTGATTTGGCGGCAGGAAAAGTTAAAAATGTCAGAGAGGTGCGCAGAATAAAAAAAGAGATCGCCCAAATTTTAACAATATTAAAGGGTTAAAACTATGCCAAAAAAAAGATTAACCGGAACAATAACCTCCGCTAAAATGCAAAAAACCATCGTGGTTAGAGTTGAAAGAATAAAAGAGCATCCCAAATATAAAAGAAGATACAAGACCCACAAAAAGTATAAAGCAGATACAAGCGGGGTAGAATATAACATTGGAGACAGAGTTGTTATTGAAGAATGCAAACCGATTAGCAAAGATAAGAAATGGAGAGTGATTAGGAAAATAATCTAAACATGTAAACATTTTAACATTTTAACAAAAACAAAGATTATGTTTATATGTTAAGATGTTTAGATGTTAGAATGACCCCATGATACAAACCAGAACAATGTTAAAAGTTGCAGATAATACGGGCGCCAAAATCATCCAGTGTTTTAAGGTGTTGGGCGGCACCAAAAAACGCTACGCTCAGCTTGGAGACGTGATTGTGGCAGCCGTTAAAACGGCCGAACCCAGAAGAATTGTGAAAAAGCATGAGGTGGTGAGGGCGGTGATTATCCGTCAGAAAAAGAAATTTCGCCGGTTAGACGGCAGTTATATTAATTTTAGCGACAATGCGGCTGTTATTTTGGAAGCAAAAACCAAAGAGCCAAAAGGCGGAAGAATTTTAGGGCCCGTGGCTCGAGAGTTAAAGGAAAAGGGCTTTGAAAAAATCGCCACTTTAGCGGAAGAACTAGTTTAAACCTACGAATTACGAATACTTACGAATCTACGAATAAATTACTCCGTATTTTAAAAAATTCGTAATTCATAGAGAAATCATGAAAATAAAAAAAAGCGACACTGTTTTAATAATTTCGGGAAAAGATAAGGGAAAAAAGAGTAAGGTTTTACAGGTTTTTCCAGAAGAAAAACGAGTTTTGGTTGAAGGCGTCAATATAAGGAAAAAACATCAAAAGCCCAAGAAATCTGGAGAAAAAGGGCAAATTATTGAATTGCCCGGTCGCATTTCTATTTCAAATATAAAATTAATTTGCCCTAAATGTGCTAAAGCCGCAAGGGTGGGTTATAAAATTATCAATGCTCAAAAATATAGAATTTGTAAGAAATGCGGGCAAGAAATAGCATAAATAGTTGGCTAAAACCCCAAAAATATGCTTAAATTACAAGACCAATATAAAAAAGAAGTAATACCGGCGATGATAGAGAAGTTTGGTTACAAGAGTTTGATGGCTGTTCCTAAAATTGAAAAAGTTGTAATTAATACCGGTTTTGGCAAGCAAATCGCGGGAAAAACGGGGGATGATCAGAAAAAATTCTTAGATTTTATTTTGAAAGAATTAGCTCTTATATCGGGACAGAAGCCGGTTTTAACCGAGGCGAAAAAAGCCATTGCCACATTTAAGACAAGAAAAGGAATGCCCCTTGGAGCAAAAGTGACTTTGCGAAGAAAAAAAATGACGGATTTTTTAGAAAGATTGATTCATATCGTTCTTCCCAGAGCCAGAGATTTTAGGGGAATAAATGCTGAGTCCGCGGACAAACACGGAAATTTGACAATCGCCATTAAAGAGCATATTATTTTTCCTGAAATTCTCCCCGAAAAAGCAAAAAACATTTTTGGATTGGAAATAACAGTAACGACAACCGCCAAGACAAGAGAAGAAGGAGTGGAATTATTAAAATTATTGGGATTTCCCATAAAAACATCTAAACATATAAACATCCGAACATCTAAGCATCTAGATAACCCAAATTTTGTTAAAATGTTAAAATGTTTAAATGTTTAAATGACGCTATGGCGACGAAGGCTCAGATAGCAAAATCTAAAAGAAAGCCAAAGTTTAAAAGTCGGATAACCAGCCGTTGCTTTAGGTGCGGAAGAAAAAGAGGGTATATGAGAAAATTTAAATTGTGCAGGATATGTTTCCGAGAAATGGCAAATCAAGGGTTAATACCCGGTGTTAAAAAATCGTCTTGGTAAAAACATGGATTCTGTTTCCAATATGTTAACTCAAATACGCAATGCCCAAGCTGTGGGGAAGACCACAGTTGATTTACCTTTTTCTAATTTAAAGCACGAAATCGCCAAAATTTTAGCAAAGCAGGGTTTTGTTGAAAAAGTTGAAAAAAAAGGAAAGGACGTCAAAAAAACGCTTGAAATTATTTTGAAATATGAAAATAAAAAACCCTTTATTGCAGGATTGAAGAGAGTCTCAAAACCTGGGCAAAGAATTTATATTGATTATAGAAAAATTAAAAAAGTTAAAAGCGGCTACGGGATAGCGATTATTTCTACCTCAAAAGGCTTGATGACGGACAAAGAAGCGAGAGGGCAGAAGATTGGAGGGGAAGTGTTGTGTGAAATATGGTAGGTGGGCGAAGAGAACTGCGTTCTCTTCTTAACCTTCGCTTTCGTTGCGCGAAAGCTCGGTAAATGATTTATGTCACGAATAGGTAAAAAACCAATTTTAATACCGGAAAGCGTGGATGTCAAAATCGAGGACGGCAAAGTGGTTGTTAATGGTCCCAAGGGCGAACTATCGGTAGATGTTCGGCCTGAGGTTAAAGTTGAATTAAAAGAAGATAAAATATTCGTTTCCACGGGCAAAGAACAGAAAAATCTTTGGGGGTTAACTCGCGCTTTGATTTTTAATATGGTAAAAGGGGTAACCGAAGGATTTGAAAAAAAATTAGAACTCCGAGGCATAGGATTGAAAGCAGAACTTTCGGGAGAAGAACTTGTGCTGCATGTCGGATTCTCTCATTCGATAAAGTTGAGAGTCCCGAAAGATATAAAAGTAACGATAGAAAAAAATATTATTAACATTTCCGGAGCCAATAAAGGATTAGTCGGGCAGTTCGCAGCTAACATCAGAGGTAAAAAAGAACCGGAGCCCTATAAAGGGAAAGGAATAAGATATTTGGGAGAGTATGTGCCAAAGAAAGAAGGTAAAAAAGCGGCAACGACTTCAGGATAAGTAAAGTTTTAATTCATAGAGATAGAATGTTAGCAAAACAGGAAAAAAAATTAAAAAGACAGAAAAGAGTTAGGGCTAAGATATTCGGCACTAAAGATAAGCCGCGGTTTTCTGTTTTTCGTTCTGCAAAACACGTTTACGCTCAGTTGGTTGACGACGATAAAGGAAAAACGATTATATCGGCAAGCGACAGAGAGATAAAAAAAACCAAAAGCAAGGACCCAAAACTTACAGGAAAGAAAGCCATAGCTTATGAGTTGGGAAAGTTAATCGCAGAAAAAGCAAAAAACCTGCCTGCCGGCAGGCAGGTTGAGAAAGTTGTTTTTGATAGAAGGGGTTATAAATATCACGGCAGAATTAAAGCTTTGGCAGAGGGAGCTAGAGAAGGAGGGCTTAAGTTCTAAACCCTAAGTACGATATGTTTAAAGAAAGATTTCGAAAAGAAGCGCCAAGAGATGAGTTTGAATCCAAGCTTTTAGATTTGGCAAGAGTAGTTAGGGTTGCAGCCGGAGGCAGGCGTTTTCGTTTTCGCGCGGTTGTAGTTGCTGGAAACAAGAATGGAAAAATAGGCGTAGGAGTTGCCAAGGGGATTGATGTTGCCCAAGCGGTTGAAAAAGCGACAAGAGACGCAAAGAAAAACATGATTAATGTTTCCATTTACGAAGATACGATTGTTCACGAAGTAAACGCTAAATTCGGGGCGGCAAAAGTTCTTTTAAGACCTCAGAGAAAAGGAAGAGGATTGGTGGCGGGCGGCGTGGTACGGGTAATCTGCACGTTAGCCGGGATAAAGAACATTTCTTCAAAGATTTTAGGAAGAACAGGGAATAAATTGAACAACGCGCAAGCAACTATCGCAGCCTTGCAGAAGCTGCGAAATTCCGAAGCACGAAATCAGAAACCAGAAACAATATCAAAATCCTAATAACAAAAATTCCAAACACGTTTAAAATATTTTAATTTTAAATTTAGAATTTGTTTCTAATTTCGAATTTTTAATATTATGCAGTTACATGAATTAAAACCAAGTCATAAACAAAAGAAGAAAAAACGCATCGGCCGCGGCGGTAAGCGGGGCACTTATTCCGGGCGGGGATTAAAAGGGCAGAAATCAAGAGCTGGTCGGCGTTTGCCGCCGGCAATTAGAGAGGTGATTAAGAGATACCCAAAATTGAGGGGCTATAAATTTAAATCTCAAACCCAAAGCCAAACATCCAGAACGTCTATTTTGAATGTGGAGATTTTAGAAAAGAAATTTAATTCGGGAGATAAGGTAAGCGCTGAAACATTGCTTGAAAAAAGATTAATAAGTAGAATAAAAGGAAGAATGCCCGTAGTTAAAATTCTGGGAAATGGAAAATTAACCAAAGCTCTAAACATAGAAGGATGCTTCTTTTCAAAAAAAGCAAAAGAACTGATTGAAAAAGCAGGCGGCACAATAAGTCGATGAAATAAATTTCATCTCCACCTGCGTTTTTTATGAGATAAAAAACTTGGTATATGACTTGGTTTCAAAAAATAATTCAGATATTTAAAATTAGAGATCTTCGCAATAAAATCCTGTTTGTTCTGGCTGTTTTTGGCGTTTTTAGATTGATGGCTAACATCCCAATGCCCGGCATCAATGCCGAAAAAATGCGCGGCTTTTTTGAATCAAACCAGCTTTTTGGCCTTTTAAATTTATTTACCGGCGGCGCTCTGGATAACCTTTCTATTATAATGTTGGGGCTTGGTCCTTATATTACGGCCACCATCATTCTGCAGCTCTTAACTATGATATTCCCTAAACTGGAACAGCTTTACAAGGAAGAGGGCGAACAGGGAAAAAAGAAATTTAATCAATATGGCAGAATATTAACTGTCCCTTTAGCTGTGCTTCAGGGCTATGCTATGCTCGGTCTTTTTCAGCGTCAGCAGCTTATTGACCAGCTTTCCCCCGCTTTAATTTTGAACTCGCTTGTGACCATAGCTGCCGGGACAATGTTTTTAATGTGGCTGGGAGAATTGATTTCTGAAAAAGGAATTGGCAATGGCGTCTCTCTTTTAATTTTCGCTGGCATTGTTGCTGATTTTCCCAGAAGTATCAAGCAGATGTTGGCTACTTGGGATCCTAGCCAGATTCCTTCTTATCTGCTTTTTTTTGGAATGGCATTGATTGTTATTTCTGGAGTTGTTTTAATAAACGAAGCCAGGAGGAATATCCCTGTTTCTTATGCCAAAAGAGTGAGGGGGACAAAGATGTATGGCGGCGTTTCCACTTATTTGCCTTTAAATATTAATCCGGCCGGTGTTATTCCCATAATCTTTGCTTTGTCTATTTTACTTTTCCCGGGAATGATTGCCAGTTTTTTAAGCGGAACCGGGGGATCCGTAGGGGCAGTTGCCCAAAGAGTCGGTGTATTTTTCCAAGACCCGTGGGTCTATGGCATCCTCTATTTTATTTTAGTTGTTATTTTTACTTTCTTTTATACGGCGGTCACTTTTGACCCTAAAACTATTTCTTCCAATTTGCAGAAAATGGGGGGATTTGTTCCGGGAATCAGGCCGGGCAGCTCCACTGCCAATTTTCTTTATTATATTTTGAATAGAGTTTTATTGATCGGAGCTTTGTTTTTGGGCGCAATTGCTGTTTTGCCTTCTGTTATCGGCGGAATAACCGGAGTGCAGGTCTTTAGCTTTCTGATCGGAGGAACCTCTTTGTTAATCGTTGTCTCGGTAGTGCTGGAAACAATGCGCCAAGTTAAAGCCCAATTAGAAATGAGAGAATATGAAACGTTTTAATTAATAATTTTAAACATAATGAAAGCCCAAAATAAAAAAGTGATAATTCTCATAGGGCCTCCGGGATCGGGCAAGGGAACACAGGGAGAGCTTTTATCTGAAAAATTGAATTTATATTATTTCGAAGCAGCTAAAGTGGGAGAAGAAAAAATAAATAAAGCGAAGAAAGGCGAGTATGTTATAGCTGACGGGAAAAAATATTATTTTGAAAAAGAAAAAAAATTATGGCAAACCGGAAAATTATGGTCTCCGCCGTTCATAACTGCTTTAGTGAAGAAAAAAATAGAAGAATTGGCAGAAGCAGGAAATAGTATTATTCTTTCAGGTTCTCCAAGAACCCTCTATGAAGGAGAAAGGATAGCCCCTCTTTTAATCAAACTATACGGAAAAGAAAATATAAATATCATTTTAATCGAGCAAAGCGCCGAGGCGTCAATTTTCCGAAACGCTCATCGGAAAATATGCGAGCTTATGCGCCATCCTATGCTTTGGACAAAAGAAACAAGTAAACTTAAAAATTGTCCATTAGACGGCTCAAAGCTTTTAAAGAGAAAGGGCTTAGATGATCCGGAAACTATCAAAATACGGCTTAAGGAATACAAAGAAAGGACTTATCCGCTTATCGGATTGTTTAGAAAACAAGGGTTAAAAATTAAAAAAATAAACGGAGAGCAATTAGTAGTTGATGTTTTTAAAGACATTCTAAGAGTTTTCAAATTCTAACACCCATCCCAATACCCCCAATTCACAGGAATGCTCGATCGAGCATTCCTGTGAATTGGGGAGAATTTAGTGAGAACACTTTTCGATAATTCGTTTGAGATAATTAGTCTGATTTGATGATTCCGATCAAATCTCCGGAAGAAATAAAAATAATGGCGAT
>JAUSLA010000030.1 GCA_030646565.1 bacterium | reverse complement strand
ATTTTTAGGACTTCTTCAGGAGCTGTGGTAATAAACTGGTCTTCTGCGTAAGAGGCCATAACTTTAATCGCCACGTGTTTTTGGCCCGCAAAGAAAATACCCTCTCCAACCGAGGCTTCCAGCAGCCGCATTTTTTCTTCTTCGGTCAGATTAAAGGCCTTCTGGACGGCATCAATGGTGGCCGAGCTTTGTTTTAGCAGAAGCTGCATAGAAGAATTGGCGATGATTGGCTGGCCGTATTCTGACTTCATAAAATCGCTGACATCTTGGGTAATAGTGGTCACTCCCAGCCAGTATTTTCTCGCTCTTTTTGCCAGACCAAACAGAAAAGAAGCTCCGTCTTCTGTCTGCATAAGCCACCACGCCTCGTCAATCACCAGAATTCTTTTTTTTAGTTCGGAGCGGATTTTATTCCAGATATATCTCATAATCATAAACATAGCCATTGGCCGCAATTCGTCTTCCATATCTCTTATGCCAAAAACTACAAGAGATTTTTGCATAGAGATATTGGTCGGCTGGTTGAAAAAATCGGCAAAAGTGCCTTTGGTGAATTTTCTCACTCTTCTTACAATAGATTCAGCTCCTTCCATATTTTCTAAAATCTGCTCAAAATCCGACATTAAAGGAATTTTATCTTGCCAGCCTGCAGGGTCGCTTTCTTGAGTGATGTCTTTGGCCGCGTAGGTTTCGGTTAGGGCTCTGTCGATAATCGCGTCTTCTTCGGGATTTAAGCCCCCCAGCATAATTCTTAATAAACCCACCAAATTAATAATGTTTGAACGGAGCACATCTTCCGGTTTTTCATCTTCTCTGGGTATTGGCAAGTCAAAAGGATTAATATGATTCGGGGAGGCAAGAGACATACTAAAGAAAGAGCCGCCGGCGGCGTCAACCAGGTTCTGATATTCGTTTTCCGGGTCCACAACGATAACATCAACGCCCTGCATTAAAGAGCGAAGGACTTCCAATTTTACCATATAAGAATTATGGACGAACATTCCTCCCTGGCCTGCTAAAAATACTTCATTGTCTACGGTTAAATCGTAAACATACTTTTCTTTTTTGTTTTGGATTTTTTTAATTTGAGTAATTGGGTCCCAAAAAAGACTAGAATTAGCTAAAGTTTTTAGTTGGGCGATTTTTTCTTCAACTTGGGGAATTTTATTTATTAAAATGTCCTGATAATTTTGCCAGACATGCTGAGCCGCTTTTTGGATCATTTCGTAAGAAGTATTGCTTTCGGGACGGTCCATTAAAGCTGTTTGGAGAGAAAGATTGTAATATTTTACAGGCAGATCCATTTCTTGAAAACCGGAATATATTTTTTCTTTAATTTCTTTCATGGAATAATTTTTTCTCTCAATCACATTAAGAGCTTTCAGCGTATTAATTATGCCTGGTTTTATTACCTGATTTTTCATTAATCTCCAGCTTGGACCAACGGTTTTCCACAAAAAACCATTTAATTTTTTATTATTTTTGCCTAAATTAATTATTGTGGCCAACTCTGGCAATTCGCTTAAAATCTTGAAAGTAGAAGTCAGGTCTTTAAAAGATTCTATTCTGGCTTCAATTTCTTTAGTAACTTTTAGAAGGCGCTGTGGCGAAGGATTTGTTATGCCTCTTTTCCATTCGGAGATTTCTGGAATACCGTGAAGTTGAAAAGAAAATATATTATAAATTTCACTAAAAATCTGCTCTAATCCTGGGATTACATCAACATTAGTATTACCCTCTTTTTTAGTAATTTCAGAAAGTTGTTTCCTTTTTCTTTCCGAGACAAAGTTAATATTTGAGGCAAATTTTCTTAGATTATCTTGTCCGCTAATTGAGAGTTTCCAGTAAGTCTTTTTTTGTTTCCAGCCGTAATTAGCGGGCTCTTTTTTTGTTTTTGAAATTCTCCCGATTATCCCAAAGTAATACAAAAGATAAGCTATTTCAGAAATTAACCTCCTGGACTTAGATACGGCCGTAATCGTAATCTTGTTTTTTTCTACTCCGCTATCGCCTTCAAAATAAGCTGACAAAAATTGAGCGATTTTTTCTTTCTCAAGATTAAAAACAAACCCTGGGATTTTTTTCTGTCCGGATTTTTCTCTGCCGCACAAAACTTTTATTATTTCAATAAACACGCGAGAACCACTTATTATTCCGCGATTTCCGTAATAAAACTGGATAGCCAAGTTGCTGAAAGCATTACTCGCGTCTTTTAGAAATTCAGGGTCTATGTTGCTTATCATTACGCAGTTTTCGCAGATTGTTCCTTCGGCCGTAACGTAGCCAAGTATCTTTAAAAAAGAAGAAGAGTTGTGAAAATTAATATCAAAAAGAGTTCGGTTTTTTCCGTTTTTTGACGTTAGCCTTAAGGCTTGCAAACCCGGATCGTCAGATTTAATTCCAAGATAATTTAAAATCTTCCAGAAATAAGAGATAGGAATGGGCCGACCATCTCGGTATTGATAAAGATAGCGGTCGTAGGAATTATTTATTGTTATCTTATGTAAAATATCGTAATTCTCTTGAATTATTTTTTTTCCGCCAGCAATATAGACATTGCTTGAATTTTTTAACAAATCCAGCAGATTAAAAGAATTAGAAGCATTGTCGGTTTCAATTATTTTGCGAGGCAAGGGGATAAATTCTCCTTCTTTTATTTCAGAACTTTTGGTTGCGACTACCTTTCCATCTTTTAATACCAATATATTATGGTCTGGGGTTGTTGTTATTTCTCTGCCGCTGCGGGTTGTGAATTTATAAAAAACATCCGACGCTTTTTTCCTTGCCGCCACCGTAACTTCCGACCAGCTGCCTTTTAAATTTTTATCAAAGCTAAAAACTTTAAGATCCGGGGCAATTACCCCTTCTAATTCTTCGTCAATCTTAGTGAGGCCTTTTTGCTTTATCAAGCCTTCAACCAAAGAACCAATCTTTGCAAGCTGAATTCCATTGTTTGTTTTTATTAAAACAGGTTCAGAACCTAACACGCTTTTTCCGCCTCCGCTTTTCGAAAAAATCGTCATATTCGCGTTTTCCAAACTAAACCTGTCAAATAAAACCAAAGATTTGTTGTGCATATTAATGCCGTATAAAATTCCTTCATTAGAGCTTAAATCAGAAGAAACAAAAGGGAAAACGCTGGACAGGGGTTCCGTGTTCATCGGATTGTGAACCTGAAGCACATCTAGGCCGTAGGGGCACGTGGAAACAAAACCTTCTTTTTGCTGGAAAAGAGCGGGTTTTATGTAAATCAACCTCCCTTCCAAAATTGAGCGGAGAATGGTTTCCGTGTCCCTTAATTCTTTTTCGTTTTCTCCGTAAATAGTCAAATAAAGGCCGACCTGGAACATTTTTTCCTGGGCGGTCTGAAGGCTGTCCCGCAATGTCTCAATATCCTGATAGGCGGTTTCCAAAGACGGATCCCTGATTAAGCCCTTTTCCTCCCTTTCCATTAATTCGGCCTGAACTTCGGTGACTTTTTTCCTTAATTGTTGCAGGATTTTTTCGCTGGAAACAGGATGAAGATGGAAGGCGACATCCATGGGCGTGTCTAAATTAATCACAGGATAAAACCAGCCCGTGCTTAAATATCTCGGAAAAGAGAAAATAAAAAATGATTTAGCCAATCTTTCTCCGATTCTTATATTTTTTTGGGAAACTTCAATTGAAGCAGGAGCGACAATGTCTTTTGCCACGACGGTTTCCGTTTCAAAAATTTTTTCAGGAATTTCAATTGGCTTTTTTTTGAAAAATGGTAGAGCCATATATGAGTCCCGCAAAGCGGGATGAATGAATAAGAGAACGCAGTTCTCTTCGCCTTTAAAAATTACCGCATTATTTCCGGAGGGATTTCAGGATAATATCCAACCTCCGCTTCTTGCGGGTGGTGCAGAGCCCAGAAAAGCTCGATTATTTCCGGCGTAGACAAGGGAATTGCCTGAAGGCCGCATCTTCTTAATCCAAGAGCGACAAATTCCATTCTTTGCCAAATCTGGGTTTTGCATCTTTGAAATGTCTCTTCGGTCAACGAAGGCAAAGAAGGCATTCTTAACGGTCGTTTTTTGCCAGGATCCATAACTACAGCTTCCGTCAGAGTAAAAGGCACTACGGTAAAAAACACTTTAGTCATAATTGTGCCTGACCCCACTAAGCCAGCAACAAATTCTCTGTAGCTGGCCGTCTGGATTTTTAATAATTCATTTTCCTGCTTTTTTTCCAAATCTTTTAGTTTGTCAAGGTAGCCGGTGATATTGAGTCGCCTTGACTGGACGATAATCTGACAGGAAAAATCCAAAGAGTTCAGAAAGTTCTGGAACTGGTACAGGGTAGCGTTTTGTTCGTCTTCCGATTTTAAGCCAAAATTCTGGGAAGAAACCATCAAGATCCCCCTCAACCCTTTATTTTTGAGGATAATGACTCCTTCTCTCACTTGTTCAAATTCCAAAAAATCTTGCGTTGATGTTTTTGCCATGCTACTTTATTTTAATTTCTATTTTGGTTGATAATTTTTCCAGCCTGCCTTTGCCGGATATTTTTAACACGGGCCCCTCGTCGATTTTTTCTTCTTTTGGCTTTCTTTCTAATTTTATTAGTTTTAGGGCAATTTCTTTTCTTTGCCAGAGGTAAATCCTTGAAGAGACGGAAAAAATGAGAAAATGGCTTAGGGCGGTAATCAGGGGCTTTCCCTCAATTCGGACAAAGGCGAAAATTAATGCCCCTATCGTTAAAAATATGGTGATAACCAAGAAAAGCGGGAAATTCGCTTTAGCTATCGTAAAATAAAGAAGAAAAACAATTACCCCGACAATTCCAACGTAAAAGAATTGCCTGAAAGATAGGGGTCCGAATATCTTTGTTTCCCTCTCAATAAACTGGGGTATTTGATAGCGCATAAAAGTCAAATTTTTACTCAAGATCCTCCCTGTAAGTATCTTTTCCCGATTGCCTTATAGTAGTTCGTTATTATTAAAATATTTTAACCTTTTATTTATTTTACTACTTTCCTAATTTTACCACAAACAAAAAACAGCAACAAA
>JAUSLA010000067.1 GCA_030646565.1 bacterium | reverse complement strand
GCGGGACTCGGTAATAAACATTTATAATATAAAATATATGTCTATGACTAGAGTTATTTTAATAATCGTTGTGGCATTAATTCTTTGGGCGATTTTAACATTTAATAAACTCATTGCCTTAAAAAACAGGGCAAAAGAGGCCTGGTCAGATATTGATGTCCAGCTAAAGAGAAGGTATGATTTAATCCCAAACTTGGTTGAAACAGTTAAGGGATATGCCGCCCACGAAAGAGAACTTTTTGAAAAGGTGACACAGGCAAGAGCTTCGGCAATGGGAGCCCAAACAATAAAAGAAAAGGGAGAAGCGGAAAATATGCTTTCCTCAACTTTAAAGTCGCTTTTTGCGGTAGCCGAAAATTATCCCGACCTGAAAGCGTCTGTCAATTTTCTTGAATTACAAAGAGAGCTCACCGACACCGAAGACAAAATTCAGGCGGCAAGGCGTTTTTACAACGGAAACGTTAGGGATTTGAATATCACCATTGAGAGTTTTCCTGCAAATATTTTTGCTTCAGTATTCGGCTTTAAGCAAGCAGAATTTTTTGAGATTGAGGGCGTTGAGAAAGAACCTGTAAAAGTAAATTTCTAATATAGGCGATGAGGACTGCGTCCTCATCTTCACCTACCCGAGCGAAGCGAAGGGTGGAGAAGAACACGAATGTGTTCTTCGACTCGTCCCGTAAAACGGGACTCGGTAAAAGGCGATGAGGACTGCGTCCTCATCTTCACCTTCGCTTTTGCTAGGCAAAAGCTTGGTTTCTAATTTTTAACATGGCTACCCTATATACTCAAGCAGATTCAAATATCCGCAAGACTTGGCTTTTAATCAGTATTTTTTTTATTTTGGTTATAGCGCTTGGTTGGTTTTTCAGCAGAGCTATAAACAGCCCCGGCATTTTGGTTTTTGCGGTATTTTTCAGCGTTTTAATGAGCGTTGGGAGCTACTGGTATTCAGATAAAATTATTCTGGCAATGACAAAGGCAAGGCCGATTGAAAAAAAAGACAACCCCGAGCTCTATAGAATTGTTGAGAATCTTTGCATTGCCGCAGGACTTCCTTTACCCAGAATTTATATTTTACCGGAACAGCAACCCAATGCTTTTGCCACGGGACGAGACGCAAAGCATGCTGTTGTGGCAGTAACCCAAGGCCTTTTAGATAAATTAGAAAAACCGGAGCTTGAAGGCGTAATCAGCCACGAGTTATCCCACATTGGAAATAAAGATATGCTTTTATCAACGGTGATAGTGGTTTTAGTCGGATTTATTTCTTTGATATCCGATTGGTTTTTTAGGATGACTTTTTTTGGAGGGAGGGGTAGAGATAGAGAAGGAGGGGGAAATGCTCTTGCTTTGATAGGAATTGTTTTGGCTATTCTTTCTCCCATCATTGCCGTCTTGATACAGCTTGCCATTTCTCGGAAAAGAGAGTTTTTAGCTGACGCCTCCGGCGCTCTTTTAACAAGATACCCCGAAGGATTGGCAAGCGCGCTTGCCAAAATCGCAGTTGATCGGACGCCGATGAAAAACGTTTCAACAGTCACAGCCCATCTTTATATTGATAATCCTTTTAAGGGAAAGAAAATGCTGGGTTTATTTATGACCCATCCGCCCGTTGAACAAAGAATAAAAATGCTGAGAGAGATGTCGGTTTAATCAATGCGCTTGACATGCCGAGCAACTAATAATAAAATAATATTGTAATACAAACTGTTACAAATATATGCGAGAAATAATTAATATTTCCCTTTCAAAAGAACTAAATCTGGAGGTGGCAAGGGCAGTAAGAAGAGGAAAATATTCAACTAAGAGCGAATTTCTAAGGGAGCTCATTCGAGAAAGGCTGGAAGAAGATGATATTATTGAACAAATTAAAAAAAGCGAGGCGGAATTTCGCGCAGGAAAAGGCAAAGTACTTCGATCGCTGAAAGATTTGCGTTAAATTTCATGCGGATTCTATATTCTCCTGAATTTGCGAGAAGGTATAGAAAGCTTCCTCTTGAGATTCAGAAAAAAACAGAAGACAAAGAGATTATTTTCCGTAAGAATCCCTTTGATTCGCGGCTTCATACTCATAAACTGCATGGAAACATAAGCGATTTTTGGGCGTTCTCTGTTAATCAGCGATGTAGAGTTATTTTTGCGTTTACAGAAAAAGATGCAGTAAAATTTTACGCAATCGGTGACCATTCGCTCTATGGCAAATTGCAATAATGATGGAGAGGTGCAAGAGTGGTTTAATTGGCAGTCCTGGAAAGACTGTGTACCCTTACCGGTACCGTGGGTTCGAATCCCACCCTCTCCGCCTTCGCCTCGCTGTAGCTCGGCTTCGGCGTGATGAAATCCGCCAAGACGAGCGAAAGCTGGGTTCGCTCCGCCGAAGCTCGAAATAGCGTAGGCGAGCTTCGTCAGCGCTACGGCGTGACAAAGTCCGCTATTAGTACGCCGAAACTTTAGTGGAGGCGACTTTCTATGTACTGCGTTTACAGTTTAAAATGTAGGGATGGATATTACACAGGATGTACAGATAATCTGCAAGAAAGACTAGAGAGGCACAAGAAAGGTAATGTACCGGCAACTGCAAAACGTTTACCATTAGAATTAGACTTTTACTTCGCAATAAACGACAAATATAAAGCTTTTAATTTTGAGAAATACTTAAAATCAGGTTCAGGAAGAGCTTTTTTGAAAAAGAGATTAATTTGAAGGTGCAAAATATAAAGTAGCGGCGAAAATTGCCAAAGGTTTGGGCGTTTCAATTGATGATTTAATGAAAGAATGAATTTATGAAAATTGTTATTTGCGGAAGCATGCGTCTTTCAAGGAAGATGCTACAAATTAAAGAGGGATTAACTAAACTTGGTCATTTTGTAATTGTCCCTCGACATACTGAAGAATACGCCGTGTTGAATACTTCTGACCACATGCGCAATGAATCTGTAAAAAATAAAATCAGCCATGATTTAATAAGACAATATTTTAGTGAGATTGAAAGAAATGACGCCGTTTTGGTTGTTAACGACACGCTGAAAGATATTCCCAATTATATCGGTGGCAATTCATTTTTAGAAATGGGTTTTGCGCATGTTTTAAATAAAAAAGTTTATCTTCTCAATCCCATACCAGAAATGTCTTACAGTGACGAAATCGTTGCAATGCAACCCATAATCTTAAATGGCGATATAACAAAATTATGAACATTTGTATATTTGGCGATAGCATAACTTGGGGTGCGTATGACCCGCAAAATGGCGGGTGGGTTAATCGTTTAAGAAATTATTTTGAGGTGCAGGACGAAGATATTGATGTTTATAATCTTGGAATTTCTGGCGATTCAACGACAGATTTATTTGGTAATATTGAAATGGAAGTAATAATTATACTTACTATACAACGCTTATAAAAGTCGAAAGCGGTGTAGTCAATAAGCCAAGCGTTCAAACTATGGCGAAAATCGCCAAAGCACTTGGTGTTTCAATTGAAGATTTAGTAAAATAATTTTATGGACTACAAAGGCGTAATAATTAAAGAAAGTTTAGAAAATAAAGACATTCTTAAAGATGTCAAAATTTTAGAGACAAAAGTTGAGGAAGTTACGGAGGAACATAAAACACCTTGGATAAAACAATGGACTTTGCATACTGTTGAAATTCTTGAAAATCAAGCTAAGGATATTGCGGAAAAAATCAGCAAGGCATTAGATTCTGAACACGACTGGTATGCTGATTTTAAGAATGATACTCATCATTACATTGTCTTCCGCAATAAAATTTTTTTTGTGGACAAACAGAGTAGGGAACAATATGATGAGGCGAAGAAATACGGAATTTCACTAGGCATACCAGAATACCAAGTTGATTTTCACCCCGAAGTTAAAGAATGGGAAAGATAAGAATTTGCCGCTGAACCGAGCAACGCTCGGAGTTCCGCCAAAAGTGGAACGAAAAACTTGCCTGTTCTTCGACTCCGAGATCGCTCAGACTCGAGGAGATCAAAGACTTCAGCGAAGGAGGGAGTGCATCGATGCCGATGACGAGTAAACAAAACAGTCTCGTTGTAATGTCAAAACTATTTGTTTTTAAATTTATTCTTCAAATTATTTTCATTTCTTATCCAAATGAAGTATATTACCAATGAAGGACTATAACATGTTTCAACTGAATGCCCCTATTTTTTATGAAAAAACTTCGCATCGCACAACTCGCTCCCTTATTGATTCCGATACCACCGCGGACTTATGGCGGTATTGAGTTTATACTTTCTGAACTTACGGAAGAACTCGTAAGGCGCGGATATGATATAACACTTTTTGCTTCCGGCGATTCAAGAACATCAGCAAGGCTTATTCCGATTATCGAAAAAGCTATTTGGCTTGATCACGAACTGAAAAATCCGCACGCGCCAGTGATGCGCATGATAAAAGCGGTTTTTGATCGGTTTTATGAATTTGACCTCATTCATAACCATTTCAACTTTTTTATGTTTCCACTTTCGCTCCTTCTTGATTGTCCGCGGTTTCTCTGCACTGTTCATCGGTTGGTAGATAAGCAATATGCTGAAACAATGAAGGCGTATGATAAAATTAAATTTATAGCGATCTCCGAGGATCACAAGAAAAGCATGGAGGAACTTGGAGTTCCCGTACTAGATGTGGTTTACAACGGCATTAATCTCGCGCGCTACGAATTTAAAGATTCTCCAGGCGACTATCTTTTTTATTTGAGCCGTCTTAACCAGGAAAAAGGCGTGCTCACTGCCATTGAAATTGCCAAGGCCACAGGACAGAAACTGATTATTGCGGGAAACAGCGCGGGAAATGCTGAATGGTCATTTTTCTTGCACGAAATACAGCCCCTTTTAAACGATGAGTACATCAGTTTTCGAGGACAAGTGAACTTTCAGGAAAAAATTGAACTTCTCAAGAACGCCAAAGCACTTCTTTTTCCAATTGACCGGAGAGAGCCCTTCGGGCTTGTGATGATTGAAGCAATGGCTTGCGGCACGCCGGTGATTGCGTATCGCAAAGGATCGGTTCCGGAAATTGTAGAGCACGGAAAAACCGGTTTTGTTGTGGATACAAATGAGGAGATGGCTAAAGCAATAGAGCGTATCCCAACCATTGATCGGAAGGCATGCCGCAGAAGGGTAGAAGAAAAATTCAGCCTGACACGGATGGTTGATAAATATCAAACAATTTATGAAAAACTCGCATAATAAAATAGGGAAAAAGAAGCTTCGTATCGCGCAGGTTGCGCCGCTTTGGTTCACCATTCCTCCGAAAGGGTACGGCGGCATTGAGCGCATCGTTTCGATGCTCACGGAAGAGCTCGCGCGCCGGGGGCACGAGGTGACGCTTTTTGCGGCTCCCGGTTCTGTGACTTCCGCGAAACTTGTTTCGGTTTTCGATAAATCCTTGAGCGAAGCAAATGTTTCGTGGTCAAACCCTATTTGGAATTTAAGAAATCTCTCGACAGCTTTTGAGCGCGCGAATAAAGGCGAGTTCGACATCGTTCATAGTCATTTGGATCTTTGGGCGCTTTTTTTCCAAGGCATCTCGCGCGTTCCGTTAATTCATACGATGCATAATCCCATGTATCGCGACAATGCCGATGCTTCTAAGGATGACCGGCTGAGGCTTTTTACCGAGGAAGCGCATCGCACCAATATCGTATTCATCAGCGAATCGGCGCGGAAACTTGCAATACTAGAGATGCCCAAAAGCCATGTTATCTACAACGGCATTGATCTTGAACATTTTCGTTTCAATAAAAAAGGCGGAGAACACTTTATTTGGATTGCGCGGATGAATAAGCATAAGGGGGTTGAGAATGCGATTGCCGCCGCGGAGAAACTTGACGCAAAACTTCTTCTTGCCGGAAGAATTGACCCGACGCAGCAAGAATATTTTGAGAAGGCAATCAAGCCGCATCTTAACGAAAATATACGGTATGCGGGTGAATTGCAAGACAATGAATTGTCGGATTTTTATGGAAACGCCAAGGCGCTTCTTTACCCTATTGAATGGGAAGAGCCATTCGGACTCGTGGTTGCCGAAGCCATGGCTTGCGGCACGCCGGTGATTGCGTATCGCCGCGGCTCCATGGAAGAGTTGATTGAAAACAATAAAACGGGATTTGTTATTGATAGTGATATCGAAAAGCTTGTTGAGGCGATGGGAAGAATTGATCAAATTGACCGGAGCGCGGTCCGCAAACACGTGGAAGATCATTTCAGCAAAGAGCGAATGGTCGATGAATATGAAAAACTCTACTACAAGCTATGTCCATAAAGCAGATGGAGAATAATAAAATTATAAAAAAACTTGAGGCAGACGTTAAGCTGCTTAAAGACAAAGAAGGAGGATATTTTCGCGCTGGACTGCCGAGGTTCGCGGCGCTTTTCGGAAGGGATTCCTGCATTTTTTCCTGGGAGCTTATAAATTACGACCCGACTATCGCCAGTCGGACGATAGAGATATTGGCAAAACTTCAAGGAAAGAAGAAAGACAATCTTCGCGAGGAGGAGCCGGGCAAGATTGTCCATGAGTGGCATCAAAATCCAAAAGAATATAAATCACTCATATGGCCGCTGCCATACTACGGTTCAGTGGATTCCACCCCTCTTTTTATTTTTTTATGCGGCGTTTATTACGAAAAAACCGTTGATACGAAGTGGCTCGCAAAATTTTGGCCGAATATTCTCGCGGCTCTCCATTGGTGCGAAAAATATGGAGACCTTGACGGCGACATTCTGCTTGAATACAAAAGGAAAAATCCGTCCGGTCTTTTTCATCAGGGTTGGAAAGATAGTCGTCGCGACCATCTTGGACTAAAGCCGCCGGTGGAACTCGTTGAGGTCCAAGGATACTATTATGCGGCTCTCCGGGAAGCGGCTGAATTCGCCCTGATGCTAAAACAATCTGTGCTTTCAAAAAAATTTGCGGCAAGAGCCGAGAATCTTAAAAAAAACGTAATTAAAAAATTCTGGTTACCGAAAGCAAATTTTTTCGCAACCGGCTTTTACCAGTCAAAGTTTCCGGACAAGCGTCCGGCTTCCAACCCGGGCCACCTTCTTTTTACCGGCATTTTGGACGGCGAAAAGAAAAAAGTAGAAGCGGTCGTCCGCCGGCTTTTCCAGAAAGATATGTGGACGCCTTATGGCATCCGGACTTATTCGGAACTGAATCCCGATTTTAATCCGATGAGCTATCACTTGGGTTCGGTTTGGCCGCACGATAACTGGATAATCGCCCAGGGGTTAAAAAGGTACGGCTATAAGAAAGAGTACGGGAAAGTTAAACAGGCGCTAGTAAACGTTTATAAGAAACTCCAAGAAATACCCGAACTCTATGCAGTCGTTAACGGAGAGCTGGAGAAAATACCGGTTGCTTGTTCGCCTCAAGCGTGGGCTACGGGCGCGCTTTTAAATTTTATTCTAGAATAAAAAAATGGATAAGAAAAAAATGAGAATTGCCACAATGGTAACTGGCCACTATACGACCCCGCCGCCATTCGGAGTGATTTACGCTCCCATGGATATTGCCGTTGCGGTGAGCGAGGGCCTTGCGCGCCGTGGGCATGAAGTTACATTTTTTGCTCCAGAAGGGTCGGATATAAGGGTATCGCGGGTGGAAAGCGGCGGCCTTAAGCCATTACGACAGAAGAATGGGGAGCTTGAGATTTTGAAAGGGCCGAATGTCGGTGGAGTAGAAGGCGCAAAAATTTTTACTCTCTGGGATCAATATCTTCTTTCGCTCATGTATAAAGGAGCGCTTGAAGGTAAATTCGATATTCTCCACATTCATCCTGTGGACAGGGCATTGCCTTTTGGATACGCGATACGAAATGTACCCACAGTGTATACGCTTCATGATCCAGTTAATCCGTGGCGCGCGGAAGTATTTCATATGTTTGCAAGCCCCAACCAGTATTATGTTTCCATCAGCGATGCCCAGCGAAAACCAGCTCCCGATCTCAATTGGCTTGCAACGATTTACAATGGTATTGATATTGTCGATGTGCCGTTCTCTGAAAAGCAAGGAGATTATCTTCTGTTTGTCGGAAGACTCCATCCCGAAAAAGGAGTTGCCGAAGCGGTTGAGGTTGCGCGAAAAACCGGAGAGCAGCTTCTCATTTTGGGTCCCACGGTAACAGGGTCATACTGGGAAGAGAAAGTTAAACCGTATCTCGGGGATCAAATTCGTCATATCAGCGTGGTATCTCGCAAAGAGCTTTATGAATACTATAAAAATGCAAAAGCAACACTTGTGCCGATTCGATGGGAAGAGCCGTTTGGGCTTGTAATGATTGAATCAATGGCAACCGGCACGCCGGTAATCGCCCTCCGCAGGGGATCGGTGCCGGAAGTAATAGATCACGGAAAAACCGGATATATTGTTGAATCCGTTGGGGAAATGATTGATGCGCTGAAGAAAATTGATAGTATTGATCGTCGGGAATGCCGAAAGCGGGTTGAGGCAAATTTTACGACAGAACTCATGGTTGATCATTACGAAAAAGAATTTTTGAGGCTGATTTTATAGTGTTGGTATCCGATACA
>JAUSLA010000066.1 GCA_030646565.1 bacterium | reverse complement strand
TCTTGAGGGTCAAATTCGGCTTTAATCAGCCAGTCCCTTGCCCCCAATTTCTGCGCTTTATCCAACTCTACGGGCTGACCGGAATTAGAAACAATAATTATCGGAATTTTTTTCATCTCTTTGTCTTTTTGCGCTTCTTCCATCACTGAAAATCCATCCATTCTCGGCATAATGATATCAAGTAAAATAAGATCGGGCATCTTTTCTTTTATTTCCTTTAATCCCTCTACTCCGTCTCGGGCAACTAAAACATTGTAGCCCTCTTTGGTTAGTTTTTTTTGCAACAGCTGGATTATTAATTCTTCGTCTTCGATAATGAGAACTGTTTTTGGCATATTGTTATATTTTACAGCCCTTTTAAAAATACGTCAAACTCCTTTTTCACAGGCAAGATAAAATAAAAAATTGTTCCCCCTCCTCCTTTGCCTTCAGCCGACCCGTCGGTGAAAACCGGGGACTTAAACCAAATTCTTCCTCCGTGGGCCTCAATAATGTTTTTAGCGAGAAAAAGCCCTAAACCTGAACCCGTAGTATCTGCTTTCGCGGCATTCTCTGCCCGGAAAAACTTTGTGAATACTCTTTCTTGCTGCTCCTTTGGAATACCCATTCCGGCATCGCGTATTTGGAATTCTATTTCTTCCTTGCCGACATTATGCAAAATGGAAATGGTTATTTTATTTCCCGGAAAAGTATATTTTACAGCGTTGTCTATAAGATTCTGAATGGCTAATTTTATTTTTTCCGTGTCAAGTGTTATTCTGGGCAATTTTTTTCTTGGTTTTTGGAATTCCAATTTTAAGTTTTTTCCTTTAAGTTCGTCGCGATAAGAATCAATTACGGACTGGACAACTGGTTCAATATCAATTAACACGGGTTTGTGCAAATACCTTCCCTCTTCAATTCTGGTCACGTCTAAAAGGTCATTAATAAGCGCTATCATTCTTTCGTTGCTTTGATAGGTTTTCTCAATAAAGCTTCTCTGCTCATTCGTTATTTCCCCAATATCGCCGTCTAAGAACATCTTTAATGTCCATTTGATTGCCGACAGGGGTGTCCTTAGCTGATGGGCGGACAGAGAAACGAATTCGGTCTTCATCCTCTCAATTGTTTTTTCTCTGGTGATATCGTGCAGAATTGCCAGACTGCCAATTGTTTTCTTGCCGCTCATCACGAGGATAATAGACAGCTCCAAGGTTTGTTTTTCCCTAACCGACAATTCCTTTCTAAAAATACTCTTAATTTCTCCTCCCAAAAGCTCAACCAATGGCAATAGAGCGGGAAAGGCGCTTAACTCCGGAACGGACTTCCCGACAACGTCTTTGCCTTGAACGCCAAAAAATGTTTCAGCTTGGGGATTAATTAAAGAGAGATTATTTTCAGCATCAAAAAACAAAAGACCGTCTGCAAAATTGGTAATAATCGCTAATGTTTTGTCTTTTTCTTCTTCTGTTTTCTTTCTTGCCTCATCGGTGTCTTCCAGCATATTAACCAGAGCAAGCCGGGTTTTCTCTAACTCGTCGGTTCCTTTTTGAAGTTCCTGATAGATTTGAATGTCTTTGATGGCCGTGGCGGCCTGATTAGCCACTACCGACAATAGACGAATTTCAAAATTTTCAAATTTGCGAGCTTCTGTCCAATAAACGCATAAACCTCCTACGGATTCGTCCGCCACAATAATGGGCAGACAGATTAATCCTCGAAGGTTTAATTTTTTCACTTTTTCCATCCAACGTTTCGGAAGCTTGAGGTCTTGCGAAACGTCTTCTGAAAAATAGGGTTTCTTGTCACGGACCGCCCTGCCTACCCAGGCCTCATTAACGTTTAGGTGGCCTTCTCCGCGGGAATATTTGATATGGAGCTGGCTCATGCCGTAAGCGGCTTTCACAAAAAGAAACTTCTTATTTTCTTCCAACATCCAGAAAGTAACAAATTTTGCTCCCAAGTACTTGCCAATATGGGTAGCGATTCTGGTAAGAAGGTCTTCAAGGTTGGTTTCTGAAACTAAATACTGTGAAACCGAATGAAGAGACAACAATTCTTCTCGCTGCCGCTTTATAAGACCTTCTTTTTCCTCAATATCCTGTTTTAATTTTTGTATTTCTTTTTCTCCGGTCATCTTTAATCGCTTACCCGAGCCCGCAGGCGATGGGTGGAGAAGAGCGAATGCTCTTCGGCTCATCAAATTTTATTTACCTTCAGTCTTTACTTATTATTTCAGCAACTACTTCTCCCGAAGCTACCGCATTTTCAATATGCCCGGCGTAACCATAAAAATCGCCGCAAATATAGACCCCCTCAATTTCAGTTTCCAATTCAGGTATCTTGGCTCCTGGCGGAGCTATGCAGCCGGCCGGATCCATTATTTGTTCATCAAGAATCTCATATTCCTGATAAAAAATATTGAGATCTATTTTTTTATTTATATCGTCGGGATAAAGACGGTGCTCTTCCGGAACCGTGGTCCAGGCCACTGCTAAATTTGAAGAGTCTCCGGGGACTCCAAAAAGTAATTTTCTATCATATTCTGGCTTTAGCTTTCCTTTAACAAAAATGCATTTCCCCTTGGTGTAATAGATATTGCTCTCGATTTTCAGTTCGGGAAATAATTTTTGGGTAACCATTAAGGGGGTGGCAAAAACTACTTTCTCTACTTCTTTTATCTCTTCTTTGCCATCTTTTTCAAAATAGATTTTGAATTTCCTCTTTGTTCTCTCTACCCGCTTTACCTCTACTCCATTTAGCACCTCGGACTTAGCCTTTCTAATCTTATCGGCTAATAAATCTGCGACTACTGCCATATTTTCTTCAAAGCAATAAGCCTCTTCCTTGGGAAAAAAAATAAGAGGAGCCTGGGTGCCAAAACCAAAACTAGCCGAAGTCTTTGCCCAATCTTTTACATTAAGAGCTATATATTCGAGGCCCAATATTGGTTTTAACCAGTTCGGAGCGTCTTTTGTATATTCGGCAAAAGAAATTTCCGTTAATTTTTTCTCTTCAGGAGTAGCTGGAAATTTTTTAGGGTTAAAAGTAAATTTCTCCACCGCTTTTGAAAAATTCTGGAAATAGGCGATTTCTTCCTTTGGAAAACTGGGAATCATTTTGAGAAATTCTTCGGCTTTAGTCAGTTGTCCCGCCCCAAAAATCCCTACGTCGGAAAATAAAAGAGGGATCTTACCTTCTCCAAGTCCCAATTCAACAACTAAAGCATGGGAAATAGGATGAGTGGTTGGCCCTCCCACCAAAACAGAAAATTTGACTCTTCCTCCGAACAGAACCTCTTTTTCAAAAACAGTCATATCAATCCCTTTTTGAGATAGTCTATAAGCGCAGGTTAAACCAGCTATTCCCCCGCCAATAATTCCTACTTTGCTCATATTATTAAACATTATAATTGTTTACCGAGCTTTCGCATAGCGAAAGCGAAAGCGAAGGTGAAGACGAGGACGCAGTCCTCGTCGCCTATTAATTATTTACCGAGCTCCGCGAAGCGGAGCGAAGGTGAAGACGAGGACGCAGTCCTCGTCGCCTATTAATTGTTTTAATCGTCGACCTTTACCCTGTCAGAAATCGCGTCCCTTCGAGGGGGACTATTTCTAACGGGGTTTGTGTTTTTCTAATTCCTCATTTAATTTTTTTATCTCCTTTTTCAATTCTATCATTCTTAATTCTCGGCCGAGAGTCAATCTCTGGAATCTTTCTAATTCTTTTATCTTTTCTTGAAGTTTTTTTGTTCTTTCCTGCGCTTGCGCTTCTAAGCTTTCTGTAATTATTTTAAGTTCTCTTGTCCGCGCCTGAACCCTTATTTCCAAAACTGTTTTGCTCATCTCTGCTTCTTCTTGAATTGCAAGCAGGTTAAAATAATATTGCTTCAAATTGTAAGCGATAAAGGCGGCTATTCCGCAGCTGCTGCCAAGTAAAATAAGATCTAAAGCCAATTTTAAAACCCCTTGATTAGGAAAAGTATAAAACAGAAAACCGTAGCCCAAAAAAGATAAAATGCCGGAAAAAATAATCGCCCTTGGGGCGCGGAAAAAAACAAGCGGGACAAAAACAATAAAATATCCCCAAATCGCTATCTTTTCTGTTCCAAAACCCGCAAACGCTATTGTTAAAGTCCAAAGCAGCGTTGCTGAAAGCCCTCCTATATATTTTCCCAGCCAAACCATTTTTTTCTGTTTTTGAAAAACCGTCATTAAAAGAAACGTTATGAAAAGAATAAAAACAAGTAAATAATATTCTTTCCAACTGAAAATGCCTTTATGAAAAACCGCAAGAACCGTTTGCAGAATAAAAGAAACAGCCAAAACCAAAAGGAAGAAAATCGTGAATAGGCGGCCGTATTCAACCTTTTTGGCAAAAAGAATTGGCAAGGGTTGCCATGCAAATTTTTTAAATCCCGTTTTTTCCATTGTGAGAAAAACTACATTTTAATTTTATCCTATAAAGCGCGTGAATTCAATCGGCGAGCGCGACTCAAAATCTTTATTAATAAAAATCTACCATAACTTTAGATTTTCTCCTGACCGAACGCTTTTTATTGGCCGCTCCTTTGGCCCTGTCAACTTTTCCACTAAACTATAAAATTCAAAGCTTTTAAGCGTCTTAATCGCCCCCTCTTTGTCGTATTGGCCCCAACGGCATTTTGACAAATCAAAATCTATTGGAACATTTTTTTCAATTTCAGCCAGATACTTTGACAGAAACGCTTGCTCTTTATATTGGAGCAAGGTTTCTTTTAGTTTTTGTGAAAGAGTCTTGGCTTTTTCTGAATTCTCCTCGACTTCTTTGTAAAGGTTTTCTAAATTATTAAATTTCAAAAGAAGATGAATTGCCGTTTTTTCTCCTATGCCCGTGACTCCGGGAATATTATCTGAAGGATCGCCCCTTAACGCCTTAAAATCAAGAAGCTGTTTTGGAATTAACCCCTGAAATTTTTCTTTTACCAGTTTTTCATCGTAAAGAATAATGTCTTTTACACCCTTTCTTAAGCTATAAACTTTTGTTTTTGGGGTGACTAATTGAAGGGCATCTAAGTCGCCGCTTAAAATAATTATTTCAATCTCCCGAGCGATAGCGAAAGGGGAAGAAGAGGATTCATCCTCTTTGCCCTGGGGCATTATCTGTTTTCTTGAGGCCTTATCGGCGATAGTGCCTATAATATCATCTGCTTCAAATCCTTCTTTTTCAAAAACTGCAACCGAAAATCCGCTTAAAACCTCTTTTACTTTTGGAATTTGCTCGTAAAGCTCCTTTGGGGCGGCCGGTCTTTTTGCTTTGTATTCTTTATATTTTTTATGCCTGAAAGTAGGTCCCCGGACATCAAAACAAGCCGCTATGTAATCTGGCTGGAAATCCTTAACGGCTTTTAAAAAAACCAGTAGAAATCCGTAAACAGCGCTCACCATTTCTCCCCTCTTTGTGGTTAAGGGAGGCAAGGCATGAAAAGCCCGATGAATGATGGAGTTGGAATCAATTATGAGAAGTTTTTTTGAATCTGCCGGCATTTTATTTTATTGTTATTTTTCTCGTATTTTTGTTTATAAAATCAAACTCCAGCCATAAGATATTTTTGGGCAATATTTTTTTAATTCTTTCCGCCCATTCCACAGCTATTATGCTTTTAGGTTCAGACAAAATTTTACTGAAGCCCAAGTCTAAAATTTCTTTCGGACTTTGAATCCTATAGCAATCAATGTGATAAAAATACTTAAATTTTTCCTGCCCGCCGTAGCCTTGGCAAAGGCGGGGATTTTGAATTTTGAATTTTTTTAGTATTACAAAAGTGGGGCTTAAGATTTTCTCCTTAATTCCTAACCCCTTAGAAAACCCCTGAAGAAATGTTGTTTTCCCTCCGCCCAAATCTCCTTTCAGGCCTAAAACAACTGCTCTTTTTTGAGGTTTATTTTTAATAATTTTTTTGGCTAAATCTCGGCCCGCCTTCTTGGTCTGAAGTATATTATTAGTGATATATTTTAATGCCATTGGGCAAAGAGGACTTCGTCCTCTTTTTTACTTTCGCTATCGAAGGCGAAGAACACATTCGTGTTCTTCTTCACCCTTCGCTTCGCTCGGGTAATTGACTTTAGAAAACCGATAAGGTAATTTGAACTAACTGCTTTAATTTTAACATGATTGATGTTTCAAAAAAAACTACCAATGCGGTAAGGATATCCGCTGAAAAATATAAAGCTTTTCAAAATGGAGTAAAAAATATTCTTAGCCTGAAAGAAATTATAAAAAATGGGCTAAGCCAAAATATTTCCGAACTGGCGGAAATTATTTTCGGGGGAGCCGTCATCCTTGACGCCTCCGACATCCACATTGAGCCGGAGGAAAGAGAAGCAAGAGTCAGAATAAGGATTGACGGCGTTTTACAAGACGTGATTGCCATAAATAAAGACGTATATCAAAACCTCTTGTCTCGCATAAAACTTCTTTCCGAACTTAAATTGAACATTGCAGATCGGCCGCAAGACGGCCGATTTACGATTTTAATTTCCGGAGATTCTGTTGAAAACAGCGTTGAAATTAGAACTTCTACACTGCCTTCAGAATACGGAGAGTCAATTGTCTTAAGGGTTTTAAACCCGAAAAGTTTAATTAGTTTGGAGGCCTTGGGATTAAGAAAGGACTTATATTCTCTTTTTAAGAAAGAAATAAAAAAACCCAATGGCATGATTATTGTAACCGGTCCAACAGGAGCCGGGAAAACCACTACTTTATATGCTTTTTTGAAAGAGATTCATAAACCGGAAATTAAAATCATTACAATTGAAGACCCGATTGAATATCATCTTCAAGGTGTTTCTCAAACTCAAGTAGCTCCGGAGAAAAAATATGATTTTGCTTCCGGCTTAAAATCAATTATGAGGCAAGACCCTGATGTGATTTTAGTGGGCGAAATTAGGGACTTGGAAACAGCTGAAATTGCCCTGCAGGCCGCCCTTACAGGGCATTTGGTTTTTACAACCCTGCATACAAATGACGCTGCCGGCACTATAACCAGACTAATAAGTTTAGGAGCCAAGGCTATAAATATCGGGCCTGCCCTCAACATGGCGATAGCGCAGAGATTAGTAAGAAAGGTGTGCCCAAAATGCTTGCGGGAAAAGGTTATTTCCGGCATAGATTTCAAAAAAATAAAAGACGGCCTTTCCAATCTTCCAAAAACCGCGGACAGCCCGCAATTAACCGCAACGACAAAAATTCCCGAGCCAAACCTTAAAGGTTGCAACTATTGCAATTTTACAGGATATAAAGGCAGGGTGGGAATATTTGAAGCGATTTTGGCAGATGACGAAATGGAAAACTTTATTTTAAAAAATCCGTCCATTGCGTCGCTTAAGAAAGAAGCGATTGAAAAAGGAATGACAACAATGCTGCAAGACGGCTTTATAAAAGTTCTGCGCGGCATCACCACTATTGAAGAAGTAGAAAGGATGGCGGGAGAATAATAAAAGCCTCAAAACTGGGGGCAATTTATGCTCTAAGACACAAATTTCAGAATTTTTCCGAGGAGTAGTTCAGCCGGAGCCAAACTATCCATCCATAAAAACTCCCCGCCCCCAGTTTTGAGGCCATTATTCCTTATTGTACTATACTATGATAAACTTGTCAATGGCAGCCTTCTACCTGTCCCTACTACTGCTCCCTCTTTACGCCAAATCTGCCGCCATACCAAGCGTGACTCTTAATGAAATATTGCCATCTCCGGAGGGGGAGGATGCAAAAGAAGAATGGATCGAACTCTTTAACAGCGGATATGTCGTGGTTGAACTGGCTGACTGGCAAATTGCCGACACTAAGGGCAGCATTAAAACCTATACCCTCCCGAAAAACGCTCAAATCCCAGGACAAGGATTTTTGATTTTAGGCAGGCCGCAGACAAAAATCACCCTGAATAATGACATTGACGGCTTGCAGCTTATTTACAAAGGAGCTATTGTTGATTTTGTGGAATACGCAAAAGCGCCAAAGGGACAATCTTCTAACAAAACTGGCTCTGGCTGGGTTTGGAGTAAAAGTTTAACGCCGGGCTCAAAAAATATTATTCCGGCTCCAGAAAGTAAAAAGACTGGATTAAAAATAGACGCGCAAACAAAAGCGGAAAAGTCCGGCCCCGTTGAGATGTTTAAGGAAAAGAAAATAGCGGCTATAAGCGGACAAATTCCAAAACCCTCCCGGCCTATATATTCTTTTTTAACCGCCTTTTTACTCGCCGCATTCTCCGGAGCGGCAATTCTACTTCTTAAAAAGAATTTATCATGAGTGGCCACAGTCACGCGAAAACTGTAAAACATCAAAAAGAAGCAACCGATGCAAAAAGGGGGAAATTATTCTCCAAGATTGCCCAGCAGATTTTGATTGCGGCCAAAGAAAAAGGAGGGGACCAAAACACCAATTCGGCGCTGCGGATGGTTATTGAGAAAGCCAAAGAATATAATATGCCCAAGGAAAATATTGAGAGAGCCATTAAAAAAGGAACCGGGGAACTGGCAGGAGAGTCTCTTGAAAGCATAATCGTTGAAGCGTACGGCCCCGGCGGTATTGCCATAATTATTGAAGGAATTGCCGATAACAAAAATAGGGCGCTGGGAGAAATCAAGCAAACATTGAGCCAATACGGCGGGAAAATAGCGAACGAAGGCTCGGTCAGATGGATGTTTGATAGAAAAGGATGTATAACCCTACGAATTACGAATAAACCTAAAGAAGAATTGGAATTAATGGCGATTGAAGCAGGAGCAGAAGATATTTGCTGGCATGAAAATGTTTTAGATATTTATACGAAGCCGGACGAATTAGAGAGAACTAAAAAACTGTTAGAGGAAAAAGGAATAAAAATAGAATCTGCTTCTTTGGATTGGACGGCAAAAGAAGAAATTTCTGTTGATGAAAAAACAAAAGAGACCTGCCAAAAACTCTTTGAGGACTTAGACGAATTAGACAGTGTCCAGGAAATTTATTGTAATATCAAGTCCCGCGAAGCGGGATGAAGATGAAGATGAAAACGCAGTTTTCATCGCCCACCGAGCTTTCGCGTAGCGAAAGCGAAGGTTAAGACGAGAACGCAGTTCTCGTCGACTGCCAAGTCCCGCACCGAGTTCGCCTCTGGCGAACGAAGGTAGAAGGAGAAGAATGAACATTCTTCGATCTGACGGGACGCATATAAACAATGCCAAAAGAAATAGTAATTAGAAAAAAGGCAACTGAAGAACTTCGAGTCAATGGCTGGATAACATGGTTTGCGCCGAAAGTAAAATTCCAACAAACTGATATTTTTGGGATTATTGATTTATTAGCCTTGAAAGGGAAAAAGCAAAAAAACATTCAACTGACAACCATCTCCAATGTTTCATCTAGAAGAAAAAAAATAATCGATTTTTTAAAAAGAAATAAAGTTCAAATGATGGTAGAAATTTGGGCGTGGAACGCGAAGAAAAAAGAGTTTAAAAAAGAGAAAATAAATATAAAGCTAAAGAAACTGCGGGCTAAATAGTTTTGGCGAACCTTCTTTTGCCAGCCTGGATTATCAATCCTTTTTTTATTTGGACATTTTTTTTCCAATCCTCCTCGATTTTTCCGTCAATTTTTACTCCTTTTTGCAGAACCAATCTCTTGGCTTCCGATTTTGAAGAAGCCATTCTCGTTCTTACTAGCAAATTAAGAATATTGAGAAGATTTTCTTTTATTTTTATCTCCGGGATGTTTGAGGGTAATTTTTTTTCTTTAAAAACCTTACTAAATTCTTCTGCTACTTTTTTTGCCGCGGCTTTATTGTGACAAGTAGCAACTATTTCTTTAGCTAATCTCTCTTTTGCTATTTTTGGATTTAATTTTCCTTCTTTTATTTGGCCGATTATTTTCTGTATCTCATCTATCGGAACATCTGTGCAAAGTTCTAGGCCAGAAACAATTAAACCGTCCGGCCAACTCATTATCTTCCCGTATATTTGGCCAGGCGGCTCGTCTAAATTAATCATATTTCCCTCTGTTTTCCCCATTTTCTTTCCCTCTGAATCTGTCAAAAGTTTGACGGTTAAAACGAATTTCTCTTTATTTTTAAGCTTCTTAACCAACGCCCTTCCTGCCAGCATATTGAAGGTTTGGTCGTTCCCTCCGATTTCCAAATCAACGTCCATTGTAACGCTGTCATATGCCTGGAATATTGGATACAAAAATTCGTGCGAATAAATTTCCTTGCCCTCTTTTATTCTTTTTTGGAACATATCTCTTTCCAGCAATCTGGCAACGGTAAAGTTAGAAGCTAACTCAAGCATGTCCTTGGGTTTTAATTTGTTGGTCCATTCTTCGTTGCGTAAAAACCTGACGTTTGACTTTTTGAGGTTCAAAATTTTTCCTATCTGCTTTTCATAATCTTTCGCGTTTGCCAAAATCTGCTCTCGTGTCAAAGTTTTTCTTGCTGTGTCTTTGCCTGTCGGGTCGCCGATGGCAGCCGTAAAATCGCCAATTAATATAATAATTTCGTGGCCTAAATCCTGAAACTGGCGCAGTTTTTTCAAGACCACGAGATGCCCGATATGAAGTTTGCCTGTCGGGTCAAATCCAGTGTAAATTCTAAGTTTTTTGCCGGATTTCAAAACCTGCTCCAGCGCTTCCCTGCTGGGGTAAACATTCTCTACTCCCCGATTTAGGACTTCGTTGATTTTTGCGGAATTAGTGCTGACTTTCATAAGCTTTTTCCTATTTTACGCCAAAAAGGGTAAAATGTAAACTAAGTATGCCCAGTAATACAACTTCCAGTAGGCGCGTTCCAGACAAACGCCGGGGCATAACTTTAATGGATGCGAATATAAATTTATTCATATTAAATAACCACAGACAGGGCGAAACGCACCTAACGGCGTTTGGCTCTGAAAGTTGATATACTGGGTATGCCGGAGAGAAAATTTAACAGAAAAACATATCAACAAAATAAAATCCTGAAAAAGGCGGTTTTTGGCTTAAAACTGTCTGTCTTGGGGGTCTTATTGTTAGTTTTCGGTTTTCTTTTTTTGTCAATCTTATTCGCTAAAGATTTGCCCCGGCCGGAAAAATTCTCCGAAAAACAAACCACCCAGTCAACGAAAATTTATGACAGAACCGGAAACGTTGTTTTATATGAGATTTACGGCGAAGAAAAAAGAACAATTGTTCCTTTGTCAGCAGTGCCAAACCACCTAAAACAGGCGGTTATTGCGACCGAAGACGCCAATTTTTATCATCATTTTGGCGTTGACCCTGCCGGCATTATAAGGTCGATTCTAATCAACTTAAAACTAAAAGAAGCTACTTATGGCGGCTCAACTATTTCCCAACAGCTTATAAGATCTGCTTATTTTTCCAATGAAAAAACAATTCAAAGAAAAGTAAAAGAAATTATTTTGGCCCTAGAATTAGACAGGCGCTATTCAAAAGACCAAATTTTAGAATGGTATCTCAATCAGATTCCTTTTGGCTCTAACGCTTACGGAGTGGAGGAAGCCAGCCAAACATATTTCCAAAAGCCGGTTTCGGAGGTATCTCTATCGCAAGCTGCCGCCTTGGTAGCCCTTATCAGAGCCCCTAGCTTCCTTTCGCCTTACGGCGACTACAAAGATAAACTTCTGGCCAGAAAAGATTATGTTTTAGAAAGAATGGCAAAAGAAGGATATATAACAAAGGGGGAAATGGAATCTGCTAAAAAGGAAGAGATAAAATTCTCTTCTCTCCAGTCAATTAAAGCGCCTCATTTTGTAATTGATATTATTGAAAATTATCTCAAGCCAAAATACGGCGACGACCTTTCTTTTTTGAAAGAAAACGGGCTAAAAATTTACACCACGTTAGATTGGGACATCCAGGAAGCTGCCGAGGCGGCCGTGAAAAAGGGAATGGAAAGAAATAAAGAATATAACGCTTATAATGCGGCTCTGGTGGCGCTTAATCCAAAAACTGGTGAAATTTTAGCTATGATTGGGTCGGCTAACTGGTTTGGGGAACCTTATCCCAAGGGATGCGCAACCGGCCGGACTTGTTTGTTCGAGCCAAAATTTAATGCTGCCGTTGGAGGAAAAGACGCTCCCGGCAGGCAGCCGGGTTCCGCTTTTAAGCCCTTTGTTTACGCCACTGCTTTCAAAAAAGGATATGACGACAAAACAAGAGTTGTTGACGAATTAACAAACTTTGGCGTCTGGGGAGATAAAGAATACATTCCTCAAAATTATGACGGGAAATTCAGGGGAGAAATCACTTTAAGAACTAGCTTGGCGCAATCCTTAAATGTTCCTTCGGTAAAGACCCTGCTTTATTTAGCGGGATTGGACGATTCGGTAAAAACCGCTCAAGACCTTGGCATTACAACGTTAAATCCGCCTTTCGGGCCTTCAATAGTGCTGGGTGGATGGGAAGTAAAATTGTTGGAAATGGTTTCGGCTTACGGTGTTTTTGCAACCGAGGGATTAAAAACTCCTCCGGTCTCAATACTTAAAGTTGAAGACAATAACGGAAACATTCTTGAAGAAAATAAAAAAACTCAAAAAAGAGTTTTAGAAGAAAGGCCTGCTCGGATTATTAATGATATTTTGTCTGATAACGAAACTCGAACCCCGATGTTTGGTCCGCGCTCTCATCTATACTTTGAAAATCACCAGGTAGCGGCAAAAACCGGCACAACCGATAATTTCAAAGACGCTTGGGCAATCGGGTACACACCCTCAATTGTTATTGGGGTTTGGGTGGGAAATAATAACAACGAACCCTTAGTCAAAAGACAGCCGGCGGCAACCGTAGCCGGTCCCATTTTTCATGAAGTTATGGAAAAATCCTTTTTGAAATATCCCGCAGAAGGATTTAATAAACCTTAGCTTGGCTACGTTTTAATCGGCATAATCAGGTAAAGATAACTGTCGTCGCCTTGCGGTTTTATCACCCCGGGCTTTTCAGAATTAACTAATTCCAAAATAACTTCAGAATTTTTTTCTTGGGAAGGAGAAATGTTTAAAAGCCCGTCTAACAAAAATTTATGGTTAAAAGAAATTTCGCAGGCAGCCCCTTCTATTTTTCCCGTTAAAAAGCTCTGATGCTCGCCGAGTTCCGGATTTTGGCTAGAAAAGTCAACCTGATTTTTTTTGGGGTCAATCTTTATTTTTACTTCATTAATTTTCCCGCCGAAAAGAGAAGCGGCTTTGATTTGATTTATTAAATCGTTTTTAGGAAGAATGACTTTTGTTTCATATTTCTTGGGAATGATTTCCTGATAACTTGGGTATTCTCCCTCTATCAAGCGGGAGATAAGCTGAACCTCCGGATGAGACGGCTGTTCCGGTAAAGAAGCTTCAAACAATACCTGGTTGGGAGAAAAATAAAATGTTATATCTCCTTCTTTTTCCCCGAATATATTAATAATCTCCCTGGCCGCTTTTTGGGGCAGAATAAAAGAATAATTTTTTGACAAATTTTCTATCGGGGGTTTCAGAAAAATTTTCTTTTCTCCCAATCTGAAACTATCGGTGGCCGCCATAGTCAGCATATCTTTCTGGAAAAGGAAATATATGCCGGAAATTTCCGGTTTAGTTGAAAAATATCCTGCGATATCCACAACTTGGCTCAAGCTTTGGCAAAATAGCGCGCTTTTTAAAAATATGCTTTCATTTTTGTTTATTTGGGGAATAATTGGAAAATCATCAGGGTTTGTTCCTTTTATTATTGTTTGATAATTTTCGCATTCAATTTTTAAAGACAAATTATCTGTTTCAACCGTAACGGGCTTTTCGGGCAGATAGTTGATAAAACTGGATAGTATTTTATTTGGAATAGCGATTTTGCCTTCTTCTTCGGTTTTAACCAAAGCCCACCAGTTAATTCCAACCTCTAAGTCGGTGCTTGTAAGGTTTAAGAAGTTTTTTTCAACACTGATTAAAATGTTATTTAAAATCGGTAAAGTTAGCGACTTTCCGGAAATCCTTTCGATTGTATTGATACCGTCTTTTAGTTTATTCTTTAATATTATAAATTTCATTTTATTATATTTATTAGTTGTGTGGATAATTTATAAATTAGCTAAAATTTAAGGGAAGTAAAAAAGGGAAAAATTAGTTAAGTTAATGTGGAAAAGATGTGGAAGTTTTTCTTGGCTTTTCTTTTCCACATGTTATGCGCTGTATATCCTTTGTTTGATTAAACTGATTTCATCTCCCAATGTTTCGTTTTTTTCCATCTCTCTTGTTATTTTTTCGCACGCGTGGATAGCCGTTGTGTGGTCTTTTCCTCCAAGCCTTCTGCCGATAAAAGGATAAGAACTTTTCATCTCCTCTCTCAATAAATACATAGCCACCTGCCTCGGCTTAACTATTTCTTTTTTTCTTGAAGAAGAAATAATATCTTTTTCTTTTAAGTCATAAAATTCGACAACCGCCTGGATTATTTTTTTTGGATTGATTGTTTTATTGGGGGAAAGAAACAGGTTTTTTAAAAGGGCTTTAGCAAGATCTATGTCGGGCTTTTGGTTGTTTATTTTTTGATAAGCCACCAGCCGATTTAGAGCTCCTTCCAGCTCTCTGATGTTTTTTTGAATATTATTTGCGATATAATCTAAAACATCTTCTGAAAAGCTTATTTCTTTTTCCTGGCTTTTAGCTTTTAGGATGGCCACTCTGGTTTCGTAGTCTGGATAACCTATATCTCCTGTCATCCCGCCCTCAAAGCGCGACCTAAGACGTTCTGCCAGGGCCGGAATAGCCTTTGGCGGTCTGTCGGAAGAAAGGACGATCTGCTTATTTTTTTCATACAACGCGTTAAAGGTGTGAAAAAATTCTTCCTGAGTTTTTTCTTTCCCGGCCAAGAATTGAACATCATCTAAAATCAAAAGGTCTATTTCCCTGTATTTTATTTTAAAGCTTTCCATGCTTTGGTTTTTAATAGAAGAAACAACGCCGGCAATAAATTTCTCCGCAGAGATGTATTTTACTTTCTTTTGGGGGAAATCCTTTAATACGGCGTTCCCAATAGACTGCAATAAATGGGTTTTACCCAGCCCCACCCCGCCATAAATGAATAAGGGATTATAAACAAGACCCGGTTTTTTAGACACAGCCCATGAAGCGGCATGAGCCAACTCGTTAAAGGGTCCCACAATAAACTTCTCAAAAGTATATTTTGGATTAAGGTTTGTTTCTTTATTAACTTGAAATTCTTCAAATTCAAGCTGGCCGGCCTCAGAAGGAGGGCAATAAGAAGCTTTTTGGGCCTTTTGTTCAGATTTGCCGATCGCATATTTTACCTCTTTTATTTCTTTATCTAAATTATATAAAATCTTAAAAATGGTTTTACCGTATTTGTTCTCCAGCCATTCTTTCGCAAAAGAATTGGGCACCGATACCAAAACTTGGCCTTCTTTACAGAAAAGAATACTGGTGTTTTTAAACCAGGTGGCGAAGTTCGCAGATGAAATATTTAATTGAATCTGGGCAAGAACTGCTTGCCAGAGTTCTTCTTTCTCCATAAGATTAATGTCAACAGGGGCGCCGAAGTTCGGTACGCCTTTTTTATTATAGCCAGAAGCCGAGAAAGTGTAAAGTTAAGCACAAACCGAAAATTATGTTTATTTTCTGGGGAAAACCTGTGGAAGAAGCAAGGGGTTGACCCCCACACCAATCTTTGCAGAGACGGTTGAATTGCCACTTTTGTAAGCCGTAAGGCGGCTTCGCCTTATGGTTAGCTGTAACGCATAAACTTTGCCGAGATTGGTGTGGGGGTTGACTTTATGCCGCTATTTTTTTACAATATAAAACAGACCTAATTATCGAGCGAGGCAAAGCCGAGCGAAGATTGGCAGAAGAACAAATGTTCTTCGACTATAATAAAGGAAAAACATGTCTATCACTTTTCACGCAAAAAGGAAAAAGAGGAAAAGGACGCACGGTTTTAGGAAAAGAATGAAAACCGTTGGAGGGAGGCGCGTCCTTGCCAGAAGACGCAAAAAAGGAAGAAGGGTGCTTGCGGTTTGACAAAAAATATATTACTAATGCTTCCAAAGAGTAATCGTCTTCAAAAGAAAAAGGATATTAGACAAGTTTTTAAGAGGGGCAGGGCGCTGAAAGAAGATTTTTTAGTTCTTAAAACGCTGCAGAACAATCTTGATAAAACGCGCTTTGCTTTTGTTATTTCGCTAAAGGTTTCAAAAAAAGCCGTTCTTAGAAATAAGCTTAGGAGAAAGTTAAGTGAATTGGTAAGGTTAAATATGGAAAGGATAAAGACGGGAAGCGATAATTTACTGATAGCTATGCCCGGGTTGGCATCAAAGGATTTTTGGGAAATAAAAGAAATTCTTGACAAGCTTTTTTTAAGGGCGAAACTATTAAGGCAAAGAGAACTGCGTTCTCTTCTTCACCTTCGTCCCACAAAGCGGGACTCGGTAGATGACAAAGATGCTTCTTGAAATCATCAGGGTTTATCAAATTTTTATCGGGCCGGGCTTTGGCAAAAACTGCCGTTTTTATCCGAGCTGTTCAAACTACGCGGCCAAAGCTATTGAGAAATACGGAGCGGGAACAGGTGTTTGGAAAGGGTTAAGAAGAATATTAAAATGCCACCCCTTCAATCAGGGGGGAGTAGATCTTCCTTAATGATTCCCGCACCGAGTTCGCCTCTGACGAACGAAGGTGGAGGGAGAAGAATGAACATTCTTCGACCTGACGGGAAAGTCAAAGAAGATAAATCTTCTTTTCCACCCTTCGCTTACGCTCGGGTGAATAAAGAAGAGAACACAGTTCTCTTCGCTCGCTAATATGAATTTTTTTATTCAAGCTTTCAACGCAATATTATATGAGCCGCTGCTTAATGGCCTGGTTTTGCTTTATCAATATCTGCCGGGCAGGGATTTTGGCATTGCGGTAATTGTTTTTACAATAGCGGTGAGACTTCTGCTTTCACCTTTTATGGCAAGCTCCATTAAATCCCAGAAAGCCATTTCAGAGCTCCAGCCGAAAATTCAGGAGGTCCAGCAAAAATTTAAAAGTGATAAAGAAAAACAAGCAAGAGAAACAATGGCTCTTTATCAAAAAGAGAAAATTAATCCTTTTGGGGGATGCCTGCCCCTGTTAATTCAACTGCCGATTTTGATTGCTCTTTATCAGGTTTTTTGGAAAGGCCTTCGGCCGGAAGAAATGACTCGTCTTTACAGCTTCGTTCTGAATCCGGGAATAATCAACCCCGTTTTTTTAAACATAATTGACCTTGGGAAAGCGTCTTTGGTATTGGCAGTTTTGGCCGGCATCACCCAATTTATCCAAGTAAAAATGGTTTCTCCAAAAACAAAAGACAACAAAGCGGGTAAAAAACAGGCAGGCCAATTTTCAGACATGATGCAAAAGCAAATGCTGTATTTTTTTCCGATTTTCACCGTCTTTATTCTCTGGAAATTACCCGCCGCCATCGGCCTTTATTGGACGGTCAATAATCTTTTTTCAATCGGACAGCAATATTTAATTTTTAAGCCCCGTAGAGAAAATTTGACAATTCCGCCAAAAGCGGAATAAATTGCCGCGCAGGCAGTCAGATTTTTTCTACGGGGTAAGCCCCGCTAAAATTATGCTCACAAGAGAAGATTTAGAAATAATCAAAAGTATTGTTAACGAGTTTTTTCAAAAGACCACTTTTGACGTTGAGCTTGAGTTTTTGCCTGAAAAAGAAGAAACGATACCCATTAAAATAAAAACCGAAGAGCCGCAGATTTTAATCGGGGAAGGCGGTCAAACTTTATCCGAAATCCAGCATCTCCTTAGGGCAATTTTGAAAAAGAAGATAAGCGCGTCTTTCTATATTGATTTGGATATCAACGACTATAAAAAAAGAAAAATTGAATACTTAAAAGAACTGGCCAAAAGCGCTGCCGACGAGGTTGCTTTAACGGGACAGGAAAAACAGCTGCCGGCTATGACGGCCTACGAAAGAAGAATAATTCATTTGGAATTGGCAGGCAGGGAGAATATAGCCACCGAAAGCATTGGCCGGGAGCCGGAAAGAATATTGGTAATTAAACCCCGCCCTTAAATTTACTTTCGTAGGCGATGAGAGCTACGATCTCATCTTCACTCATCCCACTTCGTGGGATTCGTAGGCGATGAGAACTGCGTTCTCATCTTCACCTACCCGAGCGTAGCGAAGGGTGGAGAAGAGCGAAAGCTCTTCGCAATACGGGACTCGGTAAACAAAGCTAAACTTCAAAATTACTTCAGAAAAGAAAGCTTGACGAGC
>JAUSLA010000029.1 GCA_030646565.1 bacterium | reverse complement strand
CAAAAATATTGTTATCGTTCTTTTGCTTTTTCTGGTAATCTCGGGGGTTTTTACTTTGTTTTCAGAACCTTTCCAGAAAGAAAATAACTTATCTTTGACCCAGTTGGTAAGCGAAATCAATCAGGAAAAAATTAAGAAGATTACCATTACAGGAAACAAACTTTTAATTTTATATAAAGACGAGAGTAAAGCCCAGTCAAGAAAAGAAACCGAATCCGCTCTTTCTGAATCATTAATCAATTACGGAGCAGACAAAGAAAAACTAAAATTAGTGGAAGTTGAAACAAAAGAAACCGGCGAAACCTGGACATGGCTGGCGCCTCTGTTATTCTCCATACTTCCTCTTTTGCTTTTTGGCGTTTTCTTCTGGTTCATTTTCAAACAAGCAAAAGGCGGAGCAATGCAGGCGTTTGATTTCACCAAAGCGAGAGCCCGGCTATTCGGCGCCGAGGGCCATCCCAAAGAAAAAATCACCTTCAAGGATGTTGCCGGACTAAAAGAAGCGAAACAGGAACTGATGGAAGTTGTTGATTTTTTAAAAAATCCAAAAAAATTCTTGGAAATGGGAGCCACGATTCCAAGAGGCGTATTGTTGATGGGAAGCCCCGGCACAGGAAAAACTTTATTGGCAAGGGCTACGGCCGGAGAAGCCAATGTTCCTTTTTTTCATATTTCAGGAAGTGAATTTGTTGAGATGTTCGTGGGTGTAGGCGCATCCATAACGGGTGATACTCCCGTATTAATTAAGGAAAAAGATGCTACGGAACTTTTGCCAATCGGAAAATTTATTGATCAATTTTATACAGAAGATGAAGAAGGACTAAAAAATCTCGAAGGAATAGAAACCTTGGGGGCTAATTTTTCAAAAGGAAAAAAGTTTTTTAAATCCAGCGGCTGGAAAAAAGTTAAATCAGCTTATCGCCACAAAGTAAATGAAATTTACGAAATCCAATATTTAGGAGGAAAAATAAAAGCAACTGGCGACCACAGTATTTTCATAAGAGAAAAAAATCGCGTAATAGAAAAAAAGGCGCAGGAATTAAAAGAAGGCGATATTTTGGTTAATCTTCCCTATAAAGTAAGAAGTATTTTTATCCCCGGAATAGGAACAACGCATGCGATTAAATCCCATCAATTTGGCGAACAGACTAAGCGGGAATTGCCTGTATGGAACGATTATTTTCAGCTGGAAAAAACCCAGAGCGATTATGAATTTGCCTTGGCAAATCGGGGAGAATTATTCCAGCGGGAAATAGCCGGGAAAATCGGAGTATCCCAGTCAACGATAGGGCTTTGGCAGAGAGGCATAAACCAACCCCGCTACTTCACTATAGCGTCCTGCCAAACGGCAAAAGGTATTCCCCATGCAATAAAAATCACTCCTTCTTTGGCGAAACTATTGGGTTACTACACCGCAGAAGGAAGAAAAACAGAATATTATTTACAATTTGTTTTCGGCGCCCATGAAAAAGTGCTGCACCAAGACTGCATAAGTTTAATGAAAGAAATTTTCGGCGTAGATCCCCATTTAGCGTATACGGAGGAAAATTCTTTAAGGATCACTTATCATGCAAAATTTTTGGGAGATTTTTTTGAGAGACACTGCGGAAATGGAAGCCACAAAAAACATATTCCGGAGTTTTTGTGGGATATGAAAAAAGAGTATTTTCTGGCTTACCTTGATGGTTACTCAAAAGGCGACGGATACACCTCAAAAGAAGGAAAATTAATGGTGACTTCTGTCAGTCTACAATTAATCCGGGAGCTGGCTTGGCTGGCTTCTATGCACGGAATCCAGACAGGAATCAGAAAAACTAAAACGAAGGGAGGAAGAATAATTAAAAATAGGCCATTGCCGGAAAGCACGTATTGGATTCTAATAATAGGAAAAACCTCGCATCCTTTTTCTAAAGAAATCGTAAAATATCCTTACCAAATTAAAAAACCGAAAATTCAAAAGATTATAAAAAAACCTTACAATGATTATGTTTACGATTTGTGCGGTTGTGAAAATGAGGCTTTCTTTGGCGGAGAAAAACCTATTCTTTTGCACAATAGCAGAGTTCGAGATTTATTTTCCACTGCCAAAAAAGCGGCTCCCGCAATAATTTTTATTGACGAACTTGACGCTATTGGCCGGCATAGGGGGACTGGCTTTGGTGGGGGCCACGATGAAAGAGAGCAGACATTAAATCAAATTTTAGTTGAAATGGATGGCTTTGAAAGAGACACAAAATTAATTATTTGCGCGGCGACGAATAGGCCGGATGTTTTGGACCCTGCCCTATTGAGGCCGGGAAGATTTGACAGAAGAGTGGTTTTGGATTTGCCGGATATAAACGATAGAGAAGAAATTTTAAAAATTCACTGCCAGGGAAAGCCCTTGGATCAAAATATAAAATTAAGGGAAGTTGCTGAAAGAACTCCCGGATTTTCCGGGGCAGACTTAGCCAATGTGGCAAATGAGGCGGCAATTTTAGCCGCAAGAAGAAACAAACATCAGGTCTTCCAAGAAGAGCTCTTGGAATCAATTGAAAAGGTTTTATTAGGTCCGGAAAGGAAAAGCCATATCTTGTCAGAAAAAGAAAAAGAAATCGCCGCATATCATGAGGCCGGCCACGCTTTAGTTTCCGCTTCCCTACCTGAAACAGAGCCAATCAGAAAAATCTCAATTGTTGCCAGAGGCATGGCTGCCGGCTACACCTTGAAAATGCCAACTGAAGACAAAAAAATCAAATCAAAGACGGAATTTCTGGCTGAAATAGCCACTCTTTTAGGCGGCTATTGCGCTGAAAAGTTAAAATTCAACGAAATCACAACCGGAGCTTCCAACGATTTGGAAAGGGCGTCAACTTTAGCCCGTAAATTAGTCAAAGAATACGGGATGTCCTCTTTGGGACCTGTTTCTTTTGGCGAGAAAGAGGAATTAGTCTTTTTGGGAAAAGAATTGGGGGAAGCCAGAAATTATTCTGAAAAAGTGGCCTCGCAAATTGACAAGGAGGTGGAAAAATTCATAAGAGAGGGAGAGAATCGGGCAGCCAAAATTTTGACAAAGAAGAAAAATTTGCTTGAAAAAATAGCAAAAACCCTAATTGAAAAAGAAACCATTGAAAGAGAAGAATTTGAAAAATTGATGGGGATAGCAAAAACTAAAAAGAAATCATTATCCACGCTGAAAACAACAAAAACATGATATCTAACCTTCCATTTTTTATAATTATAAAAAATGCGCACGTAGCTCAATGGCGGAGCAAGGCCCTTATAAGGCCGAGGTTGTAGGTTCGAATCCTGCCGTGCGCACCAAGAGGGGCGGTTAGCTCAATGGCAGAGCGCGTACTTGCTTAAAATATTTCAGTACCTTAAAATAATAATAGAGTAGTAATAACTCTTTGGTTTAACTATTGAACATGAAAATTGATCTAGCCAAAAAGGAGGCAGCTATTAAGTTACGGAGAAAAGGCAAGAGCATTCGGAATATTGAAAAAACTTTGAATATCAACCGCTCAACTTTAAGTGGCTGGCTGCGCAATATTGAATTGACAAATGAACAGAAAACGCAATTACATCAAAAATGGTTAACGGCATTAATAAGAGCAAGATTAAAGGCAGCCGAGATTAATAGAAATGCAAAAATAGAAAGAATTAGAAAAATCAAACAAGGAGTAGGAGAGCTTATGTCGAGAATTGAGATAAATAAAACTTGGGGAGAATTAATATTTTCGATATTTTATTTAGCCGAAGGAACAAAAAAAGAAAACGCAATTGTAATCGCCAATTCAAATCCAGAAGTTTTAAAATCTTTTTTAACTTTATTTCGATACTTATATAAACCAAATGAATTAAAATTTCGCTGTTGCCTTCATCTAAGGAAGGACCAATCGAACGAACAATCAAAAAATTATTGGTCAGAAACTTTAAAAATTTCAGAATCTCAATTTTATAAAACACAATTTGACAAAAGAACAATTAAATCTACCTATAAAAACTATAAGGGCGTCTGCGTGCTAACTTATTTAGACATGAATCTCCAAAGACGAATACTTTACATAGGAGAAGAACTGCTACAAACCATAAACAAAGTTTAAATGGGCACTTAGCTCAGCCTGGTAAGAGCGCTTCGTTGACATCGAAGAGGTCGTGGGTTCAAATCCCCCAGTGCCCACCAATAAGGGCGAAGAGAGCACAGTTCTCTTCTTCACCTACCCGAGCAAAAGTGAAGGGTCAAGAAGAGAGCCTCTCTTCACCTACCCGAGCCGCGCCGATGAAAAATGTTTCATCTCCATCTTCGTCCCGCAAAGCGGGACTCGGTCAGCGAAGGGTAGAGAAGAACGAATCTCTTCGAATCGCTTTTGCTACGCAAAAGCTCCGTAAATGACAAATGAAAAATTAAAAATTATCTACGAAGATGAAAATATCTTAGTGATTGATAAGTCATCGGGGGTGAATTGCGACGATTTCCCGCTAAGAATCCATCGGCTAGACAAAGACACTTCAGGCATATTCTTGGTGGCCAAAAACCAAAAAGCCCTGGAATTTTTCCAAAAACAATTTAAGGAAAGGGAGGTGGAAAAAAAATACACGGCTTTAATAGTAGGCCATCTTAAAAACGAGGAGGGCGTAGGCGATGAAACTAAAGTTTCATCTTCACCCAAGCGAGCGTCAGCGAAGCTTAAAGAAGAGAACGAAGTTCTCTTTGCTTCTAACGCTCGGGTAATAAAAACGCTTCTTGGCAGATCTCCTGCGGATGGAAGAAAACAAAAAGTTTATCTTCCCAATCAACCCGGCTCCGAAGGCAAAAGAGAAGCTGTAACTAAATATAAATTATTGCAAAGGTTTGCAGATTATGATTTAATTGAAGCTGAACCTAAAACCGGCAGAAAGCATCAAATAAGAGCGCATCTGGCGTACTTAAACCATCCTATCTCCGGAGATAAATTATATGGATTCAAGAATCAGCCCTGCCCGCAAGGATTAAAAAGGCAATTCTTGCACGCAAGCTATCTAAAAATAATATTGCCAGATGGCACAGAAAAAGAGTTTAATTCAAAACTACCCGATGAATTAAATAAAATAATAATAAATTTAGAAATTAGAAATTAGAAATTTTCCAGATATGCCTACAAAACTTGAAACATTCTTAAAAAGCCAATTAAAAACTGACTTACCCAACATTAGACCGGGCGATACTGTTCGAGTTCACCAGAAAATAAAAGAAGGCGACAAGGAAAGAATTCAAACCTTTGAAGGTTTGGTTTTAGCTAAAAAGCACGGCAAGGGCGTTTCAGCCACCATATCCGTAAGAAAAGTGATTTCCGGGATTGGGATAGAAAGAACATTCCCCATTCATTCGCCGCTGATTGAAAAGATCGAAATCACAAATCGAGGTAAGGCAAGAAGGGCAAAATTATACTATTTAAGAACGGCTAAAGGTAAAAAAGGAAAATTAAAGAAAAAAGAATTCGCTCAACCTCTCATTGAAAAAGAATCAGCCGAAACGCAAAAACAATAATAAATAGGCGCGGGTGCTGTAATCGGTAGCCAGGCATGCTTGAGGTGCATGTGCCGCAAGGCGTGGAGGTTCGAGTCCTCTCCCGCGCACCATTTGGGACGGTTAGCTCAATGGTTAGAGCATCGCGTTTACATCGCGGAGGCTATAGGTTCGAATCCTATACCGTCCATAACGTACAAAATCAGGCCGCGGTAGCTCAGTGGTAGAGCATGCGACTGAAAATCGCAGGGTCGGTGGTTCAATTCCACTCCGCGGCACCCGTTGCGGGTGTAGCACAATGGTAGTGCATCTGGTTGCCAATCAGAGCATGTGGGTTCGATTCCCATCGCCCGCTTTTTCAAAGTTGGTAGGCGACGAAAACTGCGTCCTCATCTACCAAGTCCCACAAAGTGGGACGCAGGTGGAAAAGAAGATTTATCTTCTTTGACTCACTCTTCGCTTCGCTCTGGTAGGCGACGAGGACTGTGTCCTCGCCTTCACCCTTCGTTCCGCTTTGCGGAACTCGGGTCCTTGACAGCACCTATGAATATGCTAATATGGTAGCATCCCGCTGAGGCGGGATTTTAAATGAATTATAACTCTAAAGACCCGGACAGGACACCGTCCTATTCGGGACAAAGATTAATAATTCTGGCTATTTCCGGCATATTAATGGCCGGATTCCCTATTTTAGGCCCATTTGCGCCGAAAACTGAAGCTGAATTGCTGTCAGTTGATTTGGCTAACGGCCTTAACCCGGAATTAGCCCTTATAGAAAGGAATACCCTGCTTCCTATATCTTCACTTCATAATCCTGAAATTGTTCAGAAAATACCTGTAATTATCACTGGTTATTCATCTACGCTTTGGGAGACTGATGATACCCCCAACATTACCGCATCAAATACCAATGTCAGAGAAGGAATTATAGCCAATAATTTGTTTCCCTTTGGAACAAAAATCAGGATACCTGCGCTTTATGGAAACAAAATCTTTGTGGTTGAGGACAGGATGAACTGGAAAAAAGGCAATTATCATTTTGATATCTGGTTTTCTTCCTATTCTGAAGCAAAAAATTTCGGAGCCAAAATAACCTACGTTGAGGTCTTAGAAGATTAAGCATAACGATAATATCTTAAAACTAAAACCACCCTTTGGGGTGGTTTTAAATATTCCGCTATGACTGGCCCAAAAGATAGCTGCGAGCTAACTGATTAGCGTTATCGACTGCTTCTTTGATATCGCCGCTTTTCTTATAATAATAAGCTAGGCCTGCGCTGAAAACATCGCCACAGCCAACTGAATCTACAATCTCTTTTAACGGCACTGGAATTGTCGGGATATGCTTTTCCTTATTTTTAGAAACAATCAGCGCCCCTTTGTCTCCCAAAGTTATAACTACTGCGGTAATGTCTGATTTTATCCACTTTCTGGCAAGATTTTTAATTTGCGGATGATCCTGTTCAGATGCAACTACTATATCAATAAATGGGAGAATTTCATTCGCTTCAAAGAATTTCCTTATTATTACCTTATCCTCTTGGTCAAAATCCCTAAAATAGCCCTGCGGCAGCAAAACCTTAAGCGCGTCTTTTTTGGCTGCTGTATTTATTTGCCTAACATAGTCTGGTTTAATGTTCGGGAGAAGAGGGGCGATAAAAATTATGTCCGCCTGATTTAACTCGCCAATGAGCCTTTTTGTAATTTTAACATTGAAGTCATTTGTACGGTTCAGCGCCTTTTGAATTCTTAGATTGTTCTTCGTAATATTTTCGTATATAAGAGCGCTATTATGAGCGCTTGCTTTTGGATAGAAGGGGATGTTATCCGAATAGGAAAAAAAGTCTTTTCCGTAAGGAGCTACTACTTTTGTCTGACAAAAAAATCTATTTAATGTTTTATTTATAAAAACAGCGGGGCCGCCTGCCGCTATATACGATTTGGCTTCTGAAATATTTTTATCTATGCAGACATGTCCAAACACCAATGCTTTCATATTATAAAAAG
>JAUSLA010000059.1 GCA_030646565.1 bacterium | reverse complement strand
CTTGCGCTCTTTAGCTTGTCGACATTAAAATTACAGTAAAAACAGTCACAAGAGCACAAGAACGCAAGTCACAAGAGAAATCGACAACTTGTGACTTGTGGCTTGCAACTTGTGACGAAATAAGAATGGTTAATTTATTATGGACCTAAAGAATAAACGGGTAACCGTGATCGGCCTCGGCAACAGCGGCCTCAATGCCGCGCTCCTTCTGCGCAAAGTGGGCGCCAGGGTGAGCGCTACGGATTCGCGCGATACGCCCGAGGTAAGGCGCGCGGCCGCTGCATTGAAGGAGAAGGGCATAGACGCCGAGACCGGAGGCCATACGAAAGATCTTATAAAAGGAAGAGACCTGATCGTTATAAGCCCGGGCGTCGAGGACTCATCGCCTGCCATTATTTGGGCCAACGAACTGAAGGTCCCTGTTATAGGCGAGATGGAGCTGGGATTCAATTATTGCCCGGGCAGGATCATAGCTATAACCGGGACGAACGGTAAGAGCACAGTTACGTCGCTTATCGGTGAGATATTGAAGAACGCGGGTTTCGATACGGTGGTCTGCGGCAATATAGGCAACTCTCTCTCGGGCGAGATCGATAAGATAAAGGACGGCACCTGGGTCGTCCTAGAGGTAAGCTCTTTTCAGCTGGAACGGATAGTCGATTTCAAGCCGCATATAGCCCTGATATTGAATATGGAAGACGACCATCGTGATAGATACAGGACCCTTGACGAATACTTTAAGGAGAAGCTGAAGATATTCTCCAACCAGGATGAGAGAGATATGCTGGTCCTTAACTACGATAGCGAAAACCTCCGGGATATAGGAAAGGCCGCAAGGTCCAGGGTGCTCTTCTACAGTAAACGGTGTGAGAATAGGTCGCTCTTATTTGACCCCTCGACGCTGGATATGAGGCTGAAGGGGCTGCACAACCTGGAGAATGTGCTCGCCTCGGTACTGGTCGGTATCCTTTGCGGGGCGCGGAGAGGCTCTATCATGAAGACCGTTAAGGAGTTCGAAGGGCTTCGGCACAGGTTCGAGACCGTCGGTACGATAGAAGGCGTCGAGTATGTCGATGATTCGAAGGGAACGACCGTAGATTCGACGCGCAGGGCCCTCGAATCCTGCAAAAGGCCTGTGATACTGATAGCGGGCGGTAAGGACAAGAACAGCGATTACTCTGCGGTAAGGGCCATGGTGAAGGATAGGGTAAAGTCTCTGGTGCTGATAGGAGAGGCAAAGGCAAAGATACGCGCCGCCTTAGGAGGGCTTGTCGATACCCGTGAAGCTAAAGACATGGCCGCCGCTGTCAGGACGGCGCGGGATATAGCCTCCTACGGCGACATAGTGCTGCTCTCTCCGATGTGTTCGAGTTTCGATATGTTCAGGGATTATAAGGAGAGGGGAGACGTATTTAAGGAGGCGGTTTCGCAATTATGAGAAGCGTAAGGATATCCATCTTCACGATAGTCGCGATACTCATCTCGCTCGGTATAGTGATGATATATTCCGCAAGCGCCATATATGCCTACGAGAAGATGGGAGACAGCCTCTATTTTCTGAAGAGGCATCTCATATACCTGGCCGTAGGCGTCGGTATGATGTTATTTGCGATGTCGATCGATCTAAACATCCTTAAGAGATTTTCGAAACCGCTGATATTAGCTTCGATAATACTCCTCGTCATGGTGCTCATACCGCACATCGGAAGAGAGACGGCCGGTGCGAGAAGGTGGTTCCACCTCGGGCCGCTCAATTTCCAGCCCTCGGAACTCGCCAAGATCGCGATGATGCTGTACATAGCTGATATGGTATCGCGGAAAGAGTCGGCCATGAAGAGCTTCTGGTATGGCTATATACCTCCTATCCTGGTCCTGGGCGCCGTCGTGGGCCTCATACTTCTTGAACCGGACCTCGGTACCGCCATAACGATATCGTTCATAACTATCATAATGCTCTATGTCTCAGGCGTCAGGGTAAAACATATAGCCCTCTCTTTTTTGGCCAGCCTCCCTGCGCTTTATATACTTCTCTTCAGTGTTCCATACAGGAAGAAACGCATGCTGGCCTTTTTGAACCCATGGGCCGATAAGCAGGGGATAGGTTTTCAGATAATACAGTCTTTTGTGGCGCTGGGCTCAGGGGGCTTGTTCGGGGTAGGCCTAGGACAATCCCGGCAGAAGCTATTTTATCTCCCCGCCTCGCATACCGACTTTATATTTTCTATAATAGGGGAAGAGCTCGGGCTTATAGGGACAGTGACGGTAACGGCCCTGTTCATATTATTCGTCTGGCAGGGTATGAGAATAGTTTTCAAGGCGCTTGGAACATTCGAAAGGCTCCTTGCCCTCGGCGTAGTCTCTCTAGTGGCCCTTGAGGCGATGATCAATATAGGCGTAACGGCAGGTGCGCTTCCGACGAAAGGATTGCCCCTTCCGTTTATAAGTTACGGCGGTTCGGGCCTCATATTCCATCTACTGGCCGTAGGGCTGCTCTTGAACGTGGCCAAGACATGCGAGGCATACCAGTGAACCCCGCCCTTTCCATGAATAGGGAATCGAGTGGGGAAAAGGGCGGGGTAAAGATACTGATAGCCGCCGGCGGGTCCGGCGGACATATATTCCCCGCCGTTGCCCTGGCGCGCAGGCTGAAACAGCTGGACGGCGGCGTGCAGATCTTGTTTGTCGGCAGTGAGAAGGCCCTCGACAGGAGGATATTCGAGAAAGAGGGCCTCAGATACAGCCTCCTTTCGGCGAATAAGATGCCTTACAGGATCGGCCCGGCGAGTTTACTATTCCTTATAAAATTATTCGCCGACCTCGTAAGGTCATTATGCATCCTGGCGTTCGATCGGCCAAATGTAGTTTTGGGGTTCGGCGGTTATGTCTCATGGCCGATCGTATTTACTGCGTACCTGCTCCGGATACCGCGGATAGTCCACGAGCAGAACGTCATTCCCGGCAGGTCGAACAAGGTCTTGTTCAATCTTGCGGATAAGATAGCGTTAAGTTTCAGCGAGACCGCCCGCTCGCTCAGCGTCAGGGATTCGAAGAAGGCGGTATTAACCGGGAATCCCATAAGGGCATCGCTCTTTAAAGGCGACAGGCCTAATGGTATAATGAGGCTTGGCCTGGATGAGAAGAGGTTTACCTTGCTCGTGATAGGCGGAAGCCAGGGTTCTCATTTCTTGAACGAGACGGTTATCGACGCCGTATCCCGGCTTGATACTAAGATGAAGGCCCGCCTTCAGGTAATTCATATTACCGGGCTCAAAGATTACGACTGGGCGGCTAAAGAGTATGAGCGGATTGGCATTCCCAGCAGGGTCTTCTCTTTTATCGACAGGATAGAGGACGCGTACAGCGCGTCGAATCTCATCGTGACGAGGTCGGGGGCCTCCGCAATATTCGAGATAGCCCTTTTTGGACGGCCGATGATATTGATACCGTATCCGTTTGCGGGCTCACACCAGGCTGAGAACGCAAAGGTATTTTCTGAAAGAGGCGCGGCCGTGAAGATGGAAGAGAAGGATCTCTCGGCCGATTCCTTAATGGAGGAATTTATCGGGCTTATCGGAGACAGGCCGCGCCTTGAGAAGATGGCAGACGGGGCGCGGAGGCTCGGAGTGCCCGAGGCGTCGGATAATCTGGCTAAGTTAGTATTAGGGAGCCGTAATAATGTTAAGGAATAAAAACAAACGCACTCATTTCGTGGGGATCGGCGGTATAGGGATGAGCGGCATAGCGTTCATATTATCTGAGATGGGCTACAAGGTCTCCGGTTCGGACCTCGAACCGAACGGCCTGACAGGTAAGATCGAGGATAACGGAGGAGTGGTCTTCAAGGGCCATGCGTCTTCCAACATCCTGGACGACGTCGGGCTTCTCGTATATTCGTCTTCGGTCTCTTCAGACAACCCCGAGATCGTGGAGGCCGCTAAGAGGAGGATACCCGTCGTCCATCGCTCGGAGGTCCTGGGCCGGATATTTAACAGGAAGGAAGGCATTGCGGTAACCGGCACGCACGGGAAAACGACGACCACCTCGCTTATATCCGTCTTGCTTGAAAATTGCGGCCTCGACCCTACCGCCGTCATCGGCGGCGAAGTAAAAATATTTCACGGGAACGCCAAGCTCGGTCGCGGCCCTCACGTAGTCGCCGAGGCGGACGAGAGCGACGGTTCATTCCTGCGCCTCAAGCCCCGCTTCGCTGTAATAACAAATATCGAGCCGGAGCATCTGGACCACTATAAGACGATGGGCTGCGTCAAGGCCTCTTACCGCGCATTCGCGGATAATATAAAAAGGGGAGGGACCCTCTTCTATAACAACGACGACCTTAATATAAAAGAGGCGCTGAAAGGATTTAGGCTCAAGAAGGAGAGCTTCGGCTTCTCCAGCTCTTCGGATATGTATGCCGCTTCTATAAAGATAGGCGGATTCAAGGCGTCTTTTGACTGCATATATAAAGGCGCGAACTTGGGGAGGGTGGAGTTGTCCATCCCGGGGAGGCATAACGTATTGAATGCTATGGCTGCGATACTTGTCGGCCTTTCCCTCGGCCTCGACTTTAAGAAGATAGCGGCCGCTATAAAATATTTTGCCGGCGCCAAGAGGAGATTTCACCTGAGGGCCGAGGCGGGCGGGGTTACGCTGATAGACGACTACGCGCACCACCCGACCGAGATAAAGGCGGTGCTGGACGTATGCGCCAATTGCGAGAAGAAGAGGCTCATCGTCATATTTCAGCCGCACCGGTATACGCGGACGAAGTTTCTTGCCGAGGAGTTCGGCAGGTGCTTTAACGGCGCGGATAAACTTATATTGACTGATATATATGCGGCCAGCGAGAGGCCCATCAGGGGCGTCTCCGTTCGAAGCATATACGATCGGGTGAGGGCTAATGGGGTAAAGGATGTAAAAGTGATAGAGAGAGACAAGATAGCGGGGCATGTCATGGATTTAAAGAAGAGAGGGGATATGGTAGTCGTTCTTGGAGCTGGCGACATAAATAAGGTGGCTGATGATCTTTCCTCGAGGCTTAACGAAGAAGGCGCAAGGGAAGATCTTATCTCAGGACTAAGGCGGATCACGAGAGGAAAGATCAGGGTCGGGGAGGGCCTCTCCTCCCATACGTCATTTAAGATAGGCGGCCCGGCTGAAGCCTGGGTGGAACCGTGCGATACAAATGACCTGAAGAGGGTCCTTGCGTACGCGAAGGCCGGCAGTGTTCCCGTATTTATCATAGGTAACGGAACGAATATCCTGGCAAATGACTCGGGCTTTAAAGGCATTGTGATACGCCTTACGAGCCCGGCCTTTCAAAGGCTGGAGGTGAAGGGTTCCAAGATCCTTGTCGGCGCCGGTTACAGCCTCCCTCGCCTCGTCAGGTTTTGCTGCGTGAGTGGCCTGAGCGGGATCGAGTCGCTGGTGGGTATACCCGGCACCGTAGGGGGCGCCATATATATGAATGCGGGCGGGTCTGCTAATCCGATATACAAGAACATAGGCGATATTATAAGGTCTCTCAAAGTCATGGATTATTACGGTAAGATAAAGACTATGAGCAGGAAAGATATAATATTCAGCTATAGGGATTCGAACCTGGGGTCCTATGTGATACTTGAGGCGGAACTGGGGCTGGAGCAGGGCTCAAGCGCCCTGTTGATTTCAACCTGCTCCAAATTTTTAGCCATTAAGAGAGAGAAACAGGTCCTTGATATGCCGAGCGCGGGATGCGTCTTTAAGAACCCCAAGGATTTTCAGTTTACGTGCGGACAGCTGATAGATACGCTCGGGCTTAAAGGGATGAGGATGGGCGGCGCCCGGATATCCGAGAAACACGCCAATTTCATTATAAATGAGAAGGGCGCGAAATCCAGCGATGTGCTGAACCTCATAAACTTTATTCGCGACAAGGTGCGGGAGAATTATAACGTAGATCTGGAGCTGGAAGTGAAGATAATATGACGCCGGATAACTGCAGATCTTTCGGAAGGATAGGCGTCCTGGCCGGAGGGCCATCCAGCGAGAGGGAGATAAGCCTGAGGTCCGGCAAGGCGGTCCATAAGGCTCTCATAGAAGAAGGCTGCCAAGCCATATTTCTCGATATTCGCGATGACATACGGGATTTGATCAGGGCTAAGAGGCTTGACGTCGCGTTTATTGCGCTGCACGGAAGGTTCGGCGAGGACGGTACCGTACAGGGTATTTTAGAGGAGGCGCGGATCCCATATACAGGATCCGGCCCGGCGGCATCCAGGGCGGCGCTCGATAAGATAGCGTCAAAGGATATCTTTATCGCCAGCGGCATACCGACGCCGAGGCACACAGTCTTTGAGCGCGGGCAGGATAATTTAGCGGAAGGTAGAGAGGTCAGATTTCCGATTGTAGTTAAGCCGCAGTTTGAGGGGTCCAGCATCGGCCTGTCGATAGTGAAGGATAAGAGCCAGCTTGAGGATGCGTTTGGTAAGGCATTCAAGTACGGAGAGAAGGCCCTCCTGGAAGAGCATATTGATGGGAGGGAGCTTACAGTCGGTATCCTGGACGACAAGCCGCTGCCGGTCATAGAGATAGTCACAAGAGAGAACGTATATGACTATACGGCGAAATATAACGATCCGTATACAAAATATGTCGTACCGGCTCCTATAGAAAAAGATATCTATGAGCGGGCTCAGGAATTGGGAAGGCGCGCCCACACCGCTCTCGGGTGCCGGTCGTTTTCCAGGGTGGACATGATCATGGGAGAGGACGGCGGGATATTTGTCCTTGAGGTCAATACCATTCCCGGCATGACCGAACGAAGCCTTCTGCCTAAAGCTGCCGGTGTGGCGGGCCTTTCGTTTAACCGATTATGCATGAGGATGGTGGAAGGAGTGCGGAGATAGTATGGGAAGGCAAAGAAAGTTTAAAAAAATAAAATTACCTTCTATAGTCGAAGAGATCCGGGATATCGCCGTTAAGAACCTTGTTGGATTCGCTACGGCTCTTCTTGTCGCTTTCACCATGCTTCTTTTAGTGAAGGCGTTCCTGTATAATTCAGATTACTTCAAATTAAAGTCCGTAGAGACGAAGAGCTCTTTTATAGACCATGGCACTGCCGAATGGATAAACAATGAGATGCTGAGGTTGTACAAAGATAAGAACGTATTCAAGATAAACCTTAAGAACGCGGCAAGGATGGTACAGGCGTCTTATCCGGACTCAAAGGAGGTGGACGTCCGGATAGCCCTGCCCGATAAACTTCTTATAAGCTTGAAATTCAGGAGACCCGTTGCGCTGATCAGGGATGAACGCTACTATCCGATAGATGAGGAGGGGTATGTCCTGCCCAGCGTCGACGCGCGGTCCCTCAAGGAACTCCCCGTCATACTTGGCGTCGATGTGAGATATGACGCAAGACGCGGAAGAAGGAATACCTCCAGGAATCTGGATCTTGCCCTAAGCCTCCTGAAGGCCGTGAAAAAATTTAAATTTTTAGATGAATACGGCGTAAATACCATAAATGCTGACGACGTCAAGAATATGACCTTCTATCTTAAGACCGGGACCGAGATCCGGATAGGGCCCGAGGACTTCGAAGGGCGCCTTTCGAGGCTGGAGAAGACCCTTAAAGACCAGCGGCTCGTGTTCGATAAGATAAAGTATATAGACGTGCGTTTTAAAGATGTTATAATAGGCCCGAAATGATAACGAAGAGACCCATAATAATAACAGGCCTTGATATAGGTTCCTCCAAGGTGTCGGCCGTCGCCGCCGAGACCGACAGGAAGGGCCTCTTCAGGATACTGGCGCAGGTGACATATCCTTCGAAGGGCGTATCGAGAGGCACCGTGGAGGACCTTGATGAAGCGGTGGCTTCGGTGTCGAAGGTGCTCGGGAAGCTTGCCGATAAGGCCTCGCGCCGCATAGACAATATATACGTCAATATAAACGGCACGAGCGTCAGGGGCGAAAGGTCTAAGGGGATGATACCGATATCGCTCCGGGGCAGGGAAGTGACGAGGCCGGACATGGAGAGATGCGCGAGCGTCGCGAGCACGATAAATCTGCCGCTCGACAGGGAGATACTCCACAGGATAGTCCATATGTACTCTATAGACGACCAGCCTTACATAAAGAACCCGATCGGCCTCTCGGCGTCGCGGCTTGCATGCGAGGTTTACATCCTTACCGCGAATATAAACCATATACAGAATATCTATAAGTGCGTCTCGAGCGCGGGATACGATGTCAGGGAACTTGTCTATACGGGTATCGCCGACGGCTCAAGCGTGCTTGACCCGGAAGATATGGAGAGCGGGGCCGCGCTTGTCGACATCGGTTCTTCAATTACCGAGATCTCCTTATTTTTAGGAGGGGTCCTCGATGATATCGAAATAATATCGTTCGGGGCCAGAGACATACAGAGCGACTTCAAAGACAGCCCGGAGCTGGCGGGGGCCGTCTCCGGGATAGATTCCCGCCTCCAGGGATTCCTGCGGCGGGGAGGCCGCCTAAATTCCATCACGATAATGGGCGGGATGACATTAGCCGACGGATTTATAGAATTCCTGGAAGAGAAATTGAAATATCCCGTGAAGGTGGGAACGGTGAGAGGCATCACAGGCGATATATCGAGCCTGGACAGTATCAAGGCCGCTACCGCCATAGGCCTGGCGAGGTACGGTTATGAGAGCCTGAAAGAGAAGGCCGTCGCGGAAAAGAACGTCGTCAAACTCCTCTCCGACAAGGTCGTCGACATCTTCAATAATTATTTCTAGAAATTTTTTCCATTGTCAAATAAATTTTTTGGGTCCTGCTGCTCCCTCGACTTTTCGTTTTAGGGTGCGCCCATAAGAGAAAAGTCTCGGTCGCATCACCCAAAAAATTTTTCAGGCTAAACGTTCGAAGAAAGCCAGGCTCTCTTTTCGCTCGCCTGGCTTTCTTTCTGCCTTCCTCTAAAATTTTTCTCATTCTTGCGAGATGGCGGACCTATTACGGCCTGGTCTGGAACGACTGTCGAAAAATTTCGATACCTCTTGCCGATACAGCAGAGCCAGGCAAACCGATCAATAGTTTGATGCGTGTTCGGGTTGACTGGCTCATCGAAATTTTTCCACAGCGAACGAGGATGGCCAATCCGAGTGAGCGACAAGTGGAAGACCAGGCCGTAATAGGCCCACGCCTGGTAGGAGATGCGAAAAATTTTCCCCTCTCCTTCCATTGACTTCGCCCCTTTTTTATGATAGTGTATCGTGTTAATTAAAATGATAGCCGATAATATTAAAGCCGTAAGGCAAAGGATAGCAAGGTCTTGCGAAAAGGCCGGCAGGCCGGCCGATAGCGTAACGCTAGTCTGCGTCACTAAAGGGGCGGGCCTTGACAGGATAGAAGAAGCGCTCGGACTTGGCGTGAAAGTTATCGGCGAGAACAGGGTTCAGGAGGCCCTTCAGAAATACGCCCTGATCGGATCGAGGGCCGAGTGGCATATGGTAGGCCACCTCCAGACCAATAAGGCTAAGGACGCCGTCAAAATCTTTTCCCTTATCCACTCCGTCGACAGCATAGGCCTGGTTAAAGAGATAGATAAAGAGGCGGCGAAGATAGGCAAGGTCCAGGATATACT
>JAUSLA010000058.1 GCA_030646565.1 bacterium | reverse complement strand
TTCAACGTTGTGTCAGCGGAAAAATCAATATTGGTTGCCTGCGCCGAATTTGAAAAAACCAATAAAACTGCTATGTATCCCAAAATCAATGGGAGAAACCTAAGTGTTCTTAGCATTTTATTTATAAATTGCTTGATGATTATTTAATACAGAAGTATCCCCAAGTGGCATTTCCATCGTCAATATTCGCGCCAGCGCTGGTTTGATCAGGATTATAAAGGTAGACCCCTAACTTGTTGATTTCTGTAGTTGTAGCGCCTTTAGGAATCAAATCATCATTCAAAATATCGGGCGGTTGTACCACGCAAACCATATCAGTAGTAAGGCCTGTCACGGTGGAAGAAGCTATTCCAGTAGTAGAAGTAGCAATTTGGTCCGGGTCTATAGCTACTGTTCCCCACATCACTTTAGTAATGGCTGTGCCTGAACCAATTAAGAAATTACCGGTTGTGCTGGCATTGCCCGCTTCATCAATATAGAAGTTGGTGCCAATGGTGGTGGTGGCCATGGTTGATGTGCCAGTGGCTAATAAATTAACTGTTTCAATATCCGTGCCTATGCTGGTTCCCTGAACTAAATAAACCCATCCGAGAACTATTATTGAAATAGAAAGAACCACGGTTAGGCCTTGATAAAAATATTTTTTGTTCTGCATAAACCGAGTCCCGCTTTGCGGGACGAGTCGATGAACTTTCGTTCATCTCCACCCTTCGCTATCGCTCGGGAAAGTGAAGGTGAAGATGAAATTTATTTCATCGCCTACTTTTTAATTTTTATTTAATAAAAAAATACAAAACTCGACCTCATTGTTTAATTTTCTCTTTGATAAAGAACTCTGTCAATACGCCCCCCCCTGTGTATAACTTTTCTTATTTAAAATTTAGCAATTTATTGATTTTTGTTCTGGTGCTTTGGCCCGTAAAACCTGTTCCTCTTTCTAATCCCAGAGGAACTAAAATGTCAGCAGCGTATTTTTCCTGAAAACGGATTACTGCGGCTTTAGTGGCGGATAAAAAGTTTCCGGTAACCAATCCTTCCGGGTAAATATTCTGCCCCTGCTCTTTTAGGAATTTCTGAAGGCAGTTTACGTTTGCATTCGCTTTCATTCCATAATAAAGATTAGTTTCAAATTTCTGACAGCTGACGCCAGACACTCCCAATTGCGCCTGAAGCCGGCTAACCTCTGCTCTTAACTCGTTTATTTTTGCTTGAAGCTGTTGAATTAACTCTGTTTCCCCGAGATTATTTTCTTCATTTTGCGCTCTTTCCGTAGAAGCGGACCAAGAAAACTGATAAAGAGGCTCGTTATTCCCAAAACCCGCTATCTTTGTTTGACTGGACGGGATTATTGTTACAGAAACAATCTTTCCGTCCTCAATAAATACTGTTCCTTTTTTTGATTGGTCAAGCGCTAAAAATTTTACCGAAAAAACTCCCTGGGGCCCTTCAATAATATAAGGGACTTTAAAATTAACATTAGCGCTGCCGCCAATGAATTCCAGCTTTAAAGATGTTCTGCCTCCAATAATTTTCTGCCAGTTTCCCGCCCAATCCTTGGTCAAATATCCCACATTAAGAGTGCTGTCTCCTACGGTTGGCAGAAAATAAATAAAAGGGGTAATTTTTAGGCCTTTCAAATTGTCGTTCAAATAGCAATATTTTTGGCCTATCGCGCAATTATTAAGATATATGGCAATTGTCCAGTTGGTAAAAATTTGGGAAAAATCATCTGAAAATCCTTTCTTTTTTAAAACAGAATTTAAGGAAGCAATGCCCGTTGTCTCTGATTTTAACGAATCGCTTAAAATTGAAAATCCATACTGGTCAACAAGATATTGCGTAAAAAGATTGAGGGCTCCGTAATCAGACTTTTTGCCCTGCCATTCGGTTAAAGAATCTTGAGACATCTCCAAAAATTGCTCCACTCTTCTTTTAAGGTTGCTACCCTCGTAAATCTTGTCGTAGCCTAATAAACTTGGGCTGTATTCGGCTCTCGCTTCATTCAGCCAAACATCTTCTGAAACTCCGTAAGTTCTGTCCTTTTGATTAAAAGTAATTAAATGGGTGAATTCGTGAGCTAAAAAACTTTTGCTGACTGCGTTAGTAATATGCCCGGAACTCAAATAGAGCATTTCTCTCTGATTGGAGGTTGGAACCTGCGCTTTTGGATATTCGTCCCCGGGATTAAAATAACCTGCGGCTCCCTCTATCATCGGATGAATTAAAATAGTGATTTTTTCGTCTCCGTCAATACCCGGCTTCCATTCAGAGCCATAAGCTAAAGTTAGGGTCGGATAAATTGTAGCTTCAAACTCTTTTGCCAAATTATCTATAGCAATATTCACCTCCTTCCTTTTGTTTATGTCCAGCGATTCCCACCAATTATTATCAAGATAAAAATAAAGCTGGTTTGTAATGCTTTGCAGGACAGCTGTAGTTGTCGCCCTGCCGGCTAAATCATAAAAAGGGTCAACATAAAAATCCTTTTTCTCCAATAATGTATCGGCCCTTACCGCCAAGGGAAATAACACACAGATCAACACAGATAAGAACACAGATAAACACAGATTATGCTTTAAGAAACGGTTTTCGATCATTTGTGTAAATAATTCTTTTAATATAAAGTTTGGGCGTAGAAAAATTCACTAAAAATCCTATTTCGTATTTACTATTTCGAAGATAATAATATAATTGTTTTTCATCAACTCTTGTCGAATATCTTGAAGATTTGATTTCTGTAATAATCTTATTATCAATAATGAAATCTGGTTTGTAGGTACCCGCTATTTTCTCATTCGGAGTATAAATATTTATCAATTTTTCTTTTTCAAAAGTAATCTTATTTTCTTTTAGTGTTTCCGCTAAGAGGTTGCTATAGATATTTTCTTTTTGTCCTGGCCCATATGTATTTCTAATTTCAAAAAATAATCCTCGTAGTTTATATGAGAGCTCTCCGTACAATAACTTATCCATAATTATTTTATTTTAGCAATAAAAAAACTTAATGTCTATCCGTGTTTATCCGTTTTCTCATCCGTGTTCATCTGTGAACCGAAAGCCCCGCTTTTAGCGGGGCTTTTCGGTTTTCTTGCCTCTCCTACAAGGAAAAGAGAGAAAGAAATTAACTCACGTCAAAGCTATTGAGTATAGCTTAGATTGACCGTTAGCGGAGTTGTGCCGTAAACCCAAGTAATAGGTTCTGGCACATTCACTCCCTGGTCATACCAACGAACATCAGCTGCTGAATCCGCGGTGCCAAGATCTATATTTAGACCAAGGGGGACACTCGCGCCCGTATCAATTTCGTTTAAGGGTTTCATCAACGTGTTAGTGTTGACGAATAAATCGTAAGTTACGGGTGTAGCGCCTGCCGAAAGAACGGATTCATTGCCTGTGCCGTCTGGAATCAAGGTTACTATATTCTGCGATGACAAATAACCGCTTGCCACTTGCGTTCCGCCGCTTGTCTTTAAGGTAAAGGCAGTGCCTGTGGCTGTGTTGGTAGTATTGCCTGAAATGTCAATCGCGATGGAGTCGTTGTACGCTCTAACCTGGTCAACGGCAACATATACTGAATTGCCTGCCTCTAACTGATATTGAGCTAAACCAACAATGGTGTCGTACGAAGTCACGGCAGCAGGAACACTAACAGAAACGAAGTTCCAGGTGTCTGGCGTAAGTCCGCTTACAGTAGTTGTAGCTGTGGAAGACGCCCAAGCATCAATACTGGCTGAAACATTGTTAGCAGCGCTGAAGAATATTTCCCATTGAGTGCTGGTGCTGGGATATACCCACATTGAAACTTTGGAATATGAAGTTATATCGCCAACGGTTACTGATAGCCAAGTGGTAGTAGCTGCTGTGCTAGAAGCAACAGTGGTCAGCTGAACAGCAGTTGAACCATCAATGCTGACTCCTGTTGTGGCTGTAAGGGTCATTCCCATATAAGCCGACGCCCAATCAGTCGCATCCGAACCAACCGCGCTAGTGCTAGCCCAACCCCAACCATTTGTTGTGTCATCATCTGGTTCTGCTAATGAAGCTCTAAATACCGCATCGGCATTAGCAGTGCCGGTTAAGCTTAGGGTAGCTATCTTATCAGAGGTTTGTCTTGCTCGACTGGTTGCAGTCCCGCCGCTAGCAATAGACATAGTCAAGTTAGTTCTGTAAGGATAAATTGTAGAAACTGTGCTGCTGGAATTTGTGCTGCTGGCATAGTCACCCGCTCCCCGGGCAATGACATAATCTGTGCTCACACCGGTTATGCTAGCCGGCAATTCCATATAGAATGCTATCTGGTCGCTGCCTGCGGTAATAGGACCGCCGGTCGGATAAACGCCAGAATCATAACTTGTAAGGTCTGCCTTCAAGGTCATTAGTTTGTATCCGCCTTTCGGAATAGTACAAGTGCCGGTAAAAGCCGTGTAGTAAGGATCAGTGCCGGGCGTACCGCTAATTAATGAATCTGAAGCAGAGCCGAACAGGTCAGAACCGCAGTATAACTTTAAGTTCTTCACATTAGCGCTGCTGGTAGCGGAAGTGGTAGCTATAATCACATAAACCTGTGACAACGTTAAAGATTCAACGCTGTTAGGCTGACTAATCCTCCAAATACCCAAGGTCGCATCAGTGCCTCCCAAAGAAACAATTTTAGCGCTAGGAGATGAAGAGTCCTTGGCTAAAGAAATGTCTCCCGCAGCGCTCAATGTGATTGTTTGACCGGATATACCAGCGCTAAAAGTTATGGCGTTAGAACTTGTCTGGCCGGAACCTTCTACTGTCACTATGGCAGTTTCATTGCCGTTGGACCAAGTAAGTCCGGAAGCTAAAACATCAGCCTTCAAATCAACAGTAACACTTTGGCCTGCCGCAATTGATAAAGCAGGAGTGATATTGAATGTGTAATCAGTCCCAGCCGCATCGCTTGTATTAGGAACAACAGTTGAACCTAATTTAACAGCGCCTTTATAAAGCGTCAGATTGGTGAAAGCGGCTCCCAAGCTGTAATTGGAAACAGTCGCAGTTGCGTCGCTGGTAGTTGAATCCTCAAAGGAAATAGAAGAAATATCAACTCCTTCGGCAGCTCCCGCGCTGACAATATAAGAACCAATGGTAACTCCACTGGCTTTGTAAACCGTCTGAACATTACCTACTGAAACATTCTTGGTTGCGGATAAAGCCAACGAGGAAATTATCAGAGCATTGCCTGAATTATCTGCGCTCGGGAAACCAAAAGTGCCTAAAGAAACCATTCTTTGCGCGTTGCCTGAACCGGCTATTAAATCACCTCTGACTTTATCACCAGAGCCAAGAAGAGCGTAACCGGTAGCATAATCCACGATATCAGCCCTGACTTCTATTACAGCTGTTTTGCCAGCTTCAATAGTGTAATTCAGGGTAACTGTGTATGTCGTACCCGAAGCAACTTGAATTTGAGTGGTGCCGTATTGAACGCCATCAATAATAATCATGCCGTTCTTCAGGTTTTCCCAATCAGTGCTTACAGTGTTAATGTTGAACTTCAAGGAGCTTAACTTGATGTTTTCACCAACCGCTTTGGCTTCAAATTTAGACAAAGTTACACCTGTCTTATTCAAAGCAATATTCCCGGAAGGAGAATCTGTGCTTCTTGAGATAACGATATTCCCGCTGTTAACCGTGGTTTGGACAGAGTCCAAAGAAGTCCAGGCCGCAAGCGAAGTATCCGGAGTAACGCTTACTCCGTAATTAACATCTTTTGCCACAATATCAGTGGACTTTTGCAGAGAGAATCTAATGGTTCTGGTTGAACCTTTTACCACGTCAACCCTCAAAGCAATAGCTCTGCTCGCTCCGGAAGAAATTTCATAAGGAGCTGCGGATAAGTCAAAAGACAATGTTCCGTCAGAAGCAATGGTGCTGGTCGCTAATTGAGTAGAACCCTGCCAAAGGGACGGATTCTCAATATCGCTGTAGTTAATTGAACCTATCTGGAAAAATTTCATTGAGTAAATTTGGATTTTTTGATTAGATGCCGTAACAGTCATTTTCATTGCGTCATAATTGATGCCCGGGTCAACTGTCGCCGCATTAGTTGTGGTGGCAATATTTAAGCGGCCAAAATCCGTAACAGTGGCAACAGTCATCAAATTCCCGTTGATTGGGAAAGTGCCGTTAACCGCTGTAGCGTCAGTGACAACATCTGTTGCTGCCACAAGGCCAATGCCGATTGTTTTGCCGGAAGAAGAATCCTTATGAAGGTCAAACTTCACGGTAATAGTTTTGGTGCCGGAAACAGAGAATAATCCTGCCGAATCGATAAAGGTTAAAACCCCGGAAGAAAGCGAAGTCATTTCTTCCAATTTTGTGTCGCCATCATAAAGATAAGCATTGGGAATATCTGTATCAGTAGAAATACCCAATCTCTTTAACTTTAAGGTGGTTACTTTAGCCGAAGTTCCAGCTGGAGTAGAAAAATTCAACTTCAAAACGGGAATTAATCCCTGTGAACCAGCTGCCTCGCTGCTGCCATCTGAAATAATAGATGTGGCAACAGGATTATCAGAAGCAACTGCAACTGTTAATCCGGCGGCTGTCGGTAATGGGGCTGGTCCTGGGCCTGGAGGTGGGACTACGACTGTGCTTAACATACTATTTAATTTAGCTCTGGTTGCTGAACCAACAAAACCGGTTCCAGCTGTTAATCCAAGCGGAGCCAAAATTTCCGAGGCGTATTTCTCCTGAAAATTGACGGCTGCTGCTTTGGTTAAATTACCAAAGTAGTTTGTTTCCGCGCCAGAAGATCCAACGCCTGAAGCTGCTACTCGGGTG
>JAUSLA010000057.1 GCA_030646565.1 bacterium | reverse complement strand
GTTATGCGTTACTCTTTGCCATAAGGCGAAGCCGACTTCGTCTCTGCAAAGTGACTATAACAACAATCATTGTGAAGTTTGGTGTGGGGGTGTACAGACACTGTAAGGGAGCTATACCGGGAGTGCTCCACCCGATCCCATCCCGAACTCGGAAGTGAAATCTCCCAAGGCCGATGATATTGAGTTTTCTCGAGAAAGTAGGTAGCTCTCTCACAGTGTCTGTAATTTTTCGGTTAAATCAAAATCCCGTTTCGCTTAAGCGAAACGGGATTTTGTAATTAGCAAAAAAGATTATTCTTCAACTTTCCAATCATCCGTGCTTTGTGTTTCCTCCGTATCGTCTGTTTTGTCTGCATCGTCTGCATCGTCAGCTTTTTCAGTATCTAAATCAACTTCAGCGTCAGCGTCTTCTTCTACTTCGTCTTCATTTTGAGAAACCGGAAATGCGTAAATTTTTTCCTCGAACATATTAAATTGTGTTTTTAAAATAATTTTCTCCGACCTTTTTAGAGTTTATAGATACTTTCATTAATAATACTAATACCAGTATATTTAACCAAAGAATGTTGTCAACCCCCACACCAATCTCGGCAAAGTTTATAAGCTACCACTAAACATAAGTCAAAGCCGCCTTACGGCTTACGAAAGTGGTAATTCAACCATCCTCGCAAAGATTGGTGTGGGGGTCAAGCACCCGAGTCCGCTAAGGGCGGACGAAGGGTGAAGAAGCGGACGAAGGCCGCTTCGCCTACCCGAGATTTTTGCGCTAATCTCATCAAAGAGTATAATGAAAAAAGCTTTATGAGGTCATATATGAATCCCGCGAAGCGGGATGGAATTAAGAAGAGAACACAGTTCTCTTTGCATTCCAAACTAAAACTCGGTGTTATTTTTTTGGGCATTCTCGCTTTTTTTGTCATCTTGAATATTACCAATTTTTCAAAACCAATCAAAAATTTTTTTTATTTAATCTCTTCTCCTGTTGAGCAGATGCTTTTTAGAAAGGGGAGCGGCGCTTCCAATTTTTTTGAAGGAATTTTCCGGTCGGGAAAATTAATGGAAGAAAACAAAAACCTGCGTTTTGAAAATCAAGAGCTTCTTTCAAGAATCTCGGCTCTCAATGAAGCAGAAAAAGAAAATGAAACTTTAAGGGATGTCCTGAATTTGGGCATGAAAAATGACTTTGAGCTCCTCTTTGCCCAAATAGTCTCAAAAGATATAGCTCGAGATTCTCTTTTGATTGACAAAGGCCTGAAAGACGAAATAAAAAAAGGATTTCCCGTAATCACAGGCCAAAAAGTTCTTTTGGGCAGAATAGGAGAGGTTTATGATAATTTTTCAGAGGTTATACTGGTGTCTAATAAAGAAAGTTCTTTTGACGCTAAAATATCTAAATTAGACGTGAAAGAAGTCGAAGATATAAATATCTTCTCCACCCTTCGATCCACTCGGGTAAAAGAAGTTTACGGAGTAGTTAAGGGAGGGGGAGGATTAAAAATTTACCTTGATTTAATTCCAAGAGAAGATAAAATTTTAAAAGACGATATTATTACAACTGCGGCTTTGGGAGGGATTTTTCCGCAAGGGCTTTTGGTTGGTAGGGTTAAGGATATAAAGATTTCAGACTTAGATCCGTTTCAAAAAGCTGAAATTACACCTGCTTTTTCTCTTCAGGATTTAGACAAAATTTTTATTATTAAGAATTTTAAATTAGTGGCAGGTCAATGATATGGCGAAGAAAACTGCGTTCACCCGAGCGTACTCAAAGAGAACTGCGTTCTCTTTTCGATCTTCGTTTTTGCAAGCAAAAACTCGATGAGAAAAGTAATTATTTTGCTTTTTTTTCTGTATATTTTAGTTCTGGTTCAAGCCGGTTTTTTTGCGCATTTTCCCATTTTTGGGTTTTTCCCCAATTTTATTTTTATTTTTGTCATTATTATCAATATTTTTGAAAAGCCAAAAGATAAATTAGGACTCTGCGCCGGTTTTTTAGGCGGCTTTTTTCTTGATATTTTTTCTTTAAGCAATAATCTTTTTTTTGGTTTTTACACTTTAATTTCTCTGTTTTTAGTTATTTGTATCAAATTTATATTAATGAGATATGTCCAATTACCGACCGAGTCCCGCTGAGGGCGGGACGAAGGTGAAGAAGAGGACTTTGTCCTCTTCGCCTATTTTCTTTAGCTAGTCCCGTTAGAAATTTTAGACGAAGGGGCAGTCAATAATAACTATGAATCAAAGATTCCCAATCAGGTCAAAAGAGTTTGAAAATCGGAGAGTAAAACTTTCGCAGGACAGCGAGATTGAACCCCACGAGGTTCTTTTGGATTCTCTTTATCAAAAAAGAGAGAAAGAGTCAGGATTTTCAGGTAGGAAACTTGAGGTACCCCTTTTGCAAAAAGTTTTGCGGGGATTTTTTATATTCTGTTTTTTAATAATTTCCGCTCTTTTTATCAAAACTTTTCAGCTTCAAATTATTGACGGGAAAAAATATCTGGCCTTGGCTGGAGATAATAAATTCATCACGCAACAGCTTCAGGCCGAGAGAGGGGTTATTTACGATAGGAATTTGGAACAGCTTGTTTTTAATCAGCCAAGCTTTGATTTGCTCTTAAATGTAAATTTACTGCCCAAATCGGAGGACGCAAAAACTAATGTGTTAAAAGAGGTTGCAGCAGCCCTTAAAAAAGATGTTAAAGATTTGGAACAAAAAATTAAAGATGAAAATGATGGAGAAATTTTAGTTGCCGAAAATCTTGATCACGAGACATTGGTTTTGTTGGAATCTAAAATTAACGATTTAACCGGTTTCCAGGTCAAAAATAATCATATCAGGTATTACAAAGACAGCAATGTCTTCAGCCATCTTGTCGGCTATACCGGAAAAATTAACAATGAGGAAATAAAAGCCAACCCGGAAGTTTATGCAATGTCAGATTATGTCGGTCGGACGGGCGTTGAAAATTTTTACGAGGATTCTTTGCGCAAAAATTCGGGAAAAATGCGGGTTGAAAAAGATGTCCGGGGAAATGTAGTCGCAAAAGAAATTTCCCAGTTTCCAGAATCGGGAAAAAGTTTGGTTTTATGGTTGGACGCCGGCCTTCAAAGAAAGGCCCAAGAAGAGCTGGAGAAGGTCTTGGCCAATATAGGGGGGAAGAAAGCTGTTATTGTGGCTTTAGATCCTAATACCGGAGGAGTCTTGGCTTTGGTTTCTCTGCCGAGTTTTGACAATAATTTGTTTCAGAAGGGAGCTGACCAGAAAGCTCTAAAAACGCTTTTAGAAGACCCCCTTTTGACACAGCCGCTTTTTAATAGGGCAATTTCCGGCGGCTATCTTGTAGGTTCTACAATTAAACCTTTGATTGCGTCGGCTGCATTGCAAGAGAAAATAATCAATCCGGATAAGAAAATTAATGCCGGAGCATATATTGAAATTCCTAACCGCTATGATCCTGAAATCACTTACCGGTTTAAGGATTGGGCGGTTCACGGATGGACTGACTTGAGAAAAGCAATTGCAGAATCCAGCAATTATTATTTTTACACCATAGGCGGCGGATACCAGGACCAGCAAGGGCTGGGCCCAACGAGAATAAAAAAGTACCTTGAGTTTTTCGGGTGGTCGGAAAAAACCGGCATTGACCTAGCCGGAGAAACAGCGGGTTTTATTCCTAATAAAGATTGGAAAAAAATAAAAATGAACGAGGGTTGGTGGGATGGCGATACCTACAATCTTTCCATTGGTCAGGGATTTATTCAGATAACTCCAATAGAAGTAGCGAGAGCTTTTGCCGCAATAGCTAATGGCGGAAAATTGCTTTCGCCGCAAGTTGTTCAGAAAATTGTTGATACTTCAGAAAGCCGAATATCAACCAGCTCTTTAAAGATAATAAAAGAGATGACGCCAAAAATTGTCCGTGAGAATTTTATTGACCCCCAAAATCTTCAAATTGTCAGAGAGGGAATGAGGCAGGCTGTAACCGGCCAAAATTCCCCTTTGGCTTCATCAATTTCATTAAATTCTTTGCCTGTTTCATCCGCAGCCAAAACCGGGACCGCCGAACTTGGCGGAAATCGCTACAATAACTGGGTAACAGTTTTTGCTCCATACGAAAAACCGGAAATTGTTTTAACTGTAATGATTGAGAATATACAGGGCGTTCAGGCAGCCGCTTTGCCTGTAGCCAAAGCAGTGCTGGAATGGTATTTTAGCAAATAAGTAATATGCGCATCACTTTTGTTTATCTTGATTTAGCCGCTACCGACCCAACTTATACCGGTTATTTTTGTCATGGCATTGCCGCTTTATCGGCAATTTTAAAAAAGGCAGGCCATAAAACCAGCCTTATCCAATTGACCAAAGCGATTCCGGAAGAGGAATTTCAAGAAAAAGTGAGAGTTTTGAATCCTGATTTAATCGGATTTTCCTCTACCGCTCATGTTTTTCCTTTTGTCATAAAATACGCTAAAGCGGCAAAAAAAGCGATAGATGTTCCTATTATTTGCGGCGGGGTTCATCCCACGATTTGTCCGGAAGAAGTCATAAAAGATGAAAACATTGATATGATTTGCCGGGGCGAAGGAGACTTAGCTATGGAGGAGCTTTGCCAGAAAATGGAAAGCGGACAATCAATAGAAGCAGTTAAAAATATCTGGTCAAAAAAGAGAAATAAGATTTTTAAGAATGAATTAAGGCCGCTAATTACGAATCTTGACGAGCTTCCATATCCTGACAGGGAAATTTTTGATTATGCAAATCTTAATCTTGAAAAAAGAGGAGTAGGCACTTTTATGTTTTCCCGCGGATGTCCTTATCAGTGTACCTTTTGCTGCGAATCTACTTTAAGAAAACTTTATCTGAATTCTCAAACTTATTACAGATTTCGTTCGCCCCGTTCAGTGGTCTTTGAAATTAAAGAAACGATTGGAAAATACCCCTTCATAAAATTTATCCGACTGGATGACGATTTATTATTTGCCAGAATGGATTGGGTTAAAGAATTTGTTCCTCTATATAAAAAAGAGATTAACCTTCCTTTTTCAAGCGATATTAGGGTGAACCTGATGACCGAAGAGCTTCTGCATTTATTAAGAGAGGCCGGCGGCCATCTTTTAAGGGTTGGCGTTGAGTCGGGGGACAATTTTATTTTAAAAGAAATTTTAAACAAAGGCATCACCGTGAAACAAATTAAAAGAGCTTTTAAAACAGCTAAGGAGAAGGGCTTTAAGGTTCAGGCCTACAATATGATTGGTTTGCCTGGTGAGGGGCCAAAGGAAATTTTAGAGACGATCAAATTAAATGCTGAAATTAAGGCTGACTTGTCCGTGGTTTCAATCTTTTATCCTTATAAAGGAACCAATCTTTATGAGCTTTGCTTAAAAAAAGGATACTTCAAAGAAAAAGACGCAGAACTGCCTAAAAATTATTATTCTTATTCAGTTTTATCTTTGCCGACTATCAGGAGAGAACAGATTAGTTTTTTCTTTAATTATTTTCATTTGCTTAAAAAATTTTATAGTTATTTATTTAAAATTCCTTTTTCTCGCTCTTTGATATTTTTAGCAGGCAAAACTCTCAGTTTTAGATATGCTCCGGAATTAATAAGTGCGATTTTTAATCCTTTAAGAATAACGAAGCGAAAAGTTTTTAAAATTTTAAAAAAAGAAGTAAGACAGGATACCGAAGCCATTGGCAGTTAGCTATTTTGACCTTAAAGCCGCAATAGTATAAAATATATTTAGCTAAGTTTTAAGCATATGGCAATAATCAATGAAATAAGAAAAATTAGGTTAAAAAAGTTGGAGGCGATTCAAAAAACAGGCATTTTGGCTTTCCCCGAGAAAACTAAAAGAACCCACCAAATAGCAGAGCCCTTAAAAGATTTTAGCCGTCTTTCACGTTTGAAAAAAGAAATAATTTTAGCCGGCCGTATTAAATCTTTGAGGGGGCATGGCGGTTCTATCTTTTTTGATATTGAAGATGGTTCAGGTTCCATACAAATTTTCTTGCGTAAAGACAGGGTGGGGGAGAAGAGATACCAGTTTTTCTTGGCGAATTTTGATATAGGTGATTTTATTGAGGTTAGAGGAATTCTATTCAAAACCAAAAATGGAGAAAAGACGCTTGAAGCAGCGGACTACAAAATGCTGGCAAAAAGCTTATTGCCCCTGCCTGAAAAATGGCATGGACTTCAAGACGTTGAGGAGCGTTTTAGAAAACGCTACCTTGATTTACTTTTCAATAAAGAAACAAAAGAAAATTTCAGAAAGAGATCAGAAATTATCAAGGCAATCCGTTTATTTTTAGAAACGGAAGGCTTTGTAGAAGTTGAAACTCCTGTTTTGCAGCCATTATATGGGGGAGCTGAAGCAAAACCTTTCAAAACTCATCTCAATGCGTTTGATATGGAAATGTTCTTGCGTATAGCCCCTGAGCTTTATTTAAAGCGGCTTCTTGTGGCCGGGTTTGAAAAGGTTTACGAAATCGGCAGAGTGTTTCGCAATGAAGGAGTTGACAGGTCTCACAATCCAGAATTTACCATGCTCGAATTTTATTGGGCGTACGCAGACTATAAAGATATGATGAAGCTCACCGAAAAATTTATTGAGTTTGTTTTAAAAACCGTGTTTAAAAAAACAAAAGTTTCTTACGAAGGCAAAGAAGTTAATTTTAGAGCGCCATGGCCGCGCGTAGAATACGACGCCTTAATACGAAAGCACGCCAACGTAGATATTAATTCAGCAAATAAAGACGCGTTGTTTAAAAAGGCAAAGGAATTGGGAGTTTTGACGGAATCATCAATGTCAAAATTCCAGATTGCGGACGCCATATATAAAAAGTTCTGTTTGCCAAAACTTTGGAATCCAACGTTTGTGATTCATCATTTGGCAGGAGCTAAGCCCCTTGCAAAACTTTTAGATGACAATCAAAGCCAGTACGCAAATTTTCAACTTATTATTGCCGGCTGGGAGGTGGTAAACGCATTTTCTGAACAAAACAACCCTATTGCCCAAAGAAAAGTTTTTGAAGAACAGGCAAAACTAAAGAAAGAAGGTATGGAAGAAGCTCATCCAATGGACGAAGATTTTATTACAGCCTTAGAATATGGTATGCCCCCTGCTGCCGGTTTTGGCATGGGAATTGACCGTTTCGTTGCGCTTTTGACCAATTCCCACAGCTTACGAGAAGTGATATTGTTTCCAACAATGCGACCTAAATAGGCTACGAAATACGAATTTTTTACGAATATACGAAAACGTTTTCGTATTTTCGTACTTTTTCGTATTTCGTAGCTAAATTATGCTTGACATTAAATTTATTCGCCAATATCCGGACAAGGTAAAGGAAGGCTGTTCAAAAAAAATGGTCATAGTTGATATTGACCAGCTTTTAGATGTGGACAGAAGACGCCGGGGAACTATTCAAGCCGTTGAGGATATGAAGGCTAAAAAAAACGAAGCTTCAAAACAGATTACCGTAGCAGATGAAAAAGAAAAGAAAAAACTGATTATGGAAATGCGGGAATTAGATACTAATAGCGACAGATTGGATAAATCCATGAAGGAATTAGATGAAGAATTCAATGATTTAATGCTGCAGATTCCCAATATGCCTTTAGACGATGTTCCTGTTGGCAGAAGCGATAAAGAAAATAGTGTTTTAAGAAAATGGGGGAATGAAACAAAATTTAATTTTCCAGCAAAAGATTATCTGGCAATTGGAGAAGAATTTGATTTGATAGATGTAAAAAGAGCGGCCAAGGTTGCCGGAACGAGATTCGGTTATCTAAAAAGAGAGGGCGCGCTTTTGGAAATGGCAATCGTTAATTTTACCTTTGATTTTTTAGTAAAAAAAGGATTTATTCCGATAATCCCGCCGGTAATGCTAAAGACGGAAATGGCCAGAGGCATGGGTTACTTGGAACAATCCGATAAAGAAGAGGCCTATTATTTGCCGCAGGATGATATGTATCTTATCGGCACTTCTGAACAAGCAATAGGCACAATGCATTCTGGTGAAATATTTTCCGAGAAGGACTTGCCCGTGCGTTATGTCGGATTTTCAACTTGTTTTCGGCGAGAGGCTGGAGCTTACGGTAAAGACACAAAAGGAATCTTGCGGGTTCACCAGTTTGATAAAATTGAAATGTTTAGTTTTTGCTCACCTGAAAAATCAAAAGAAGAGCATAAATTTCTTTTATCTATGGAAGAAAGTTTAATGAGAGCATTAAAAATACCTTATCAAGTGCTGAATATTTGTACGGGAGATCTTGGCAGACCGGCTGCCGCAAAGTTTGATATCGAAGCCTGGCTGCCTTCCGAAAATCGCTATCGTGAAACCCATTCTACTTCAAACTGTACCGATTTTCAGGCAAGGCGGCTGGATATCCGCTATAAAGATAAAACAGGTAAATTAGGTTTCGTTCATACTTTGAACGGTACAGCTTTTGCCATCGGCAGAACCATAATTGCGATAATTGAAAATTATCAGCAAAAAGACGGAAGTATCAAGGTGCCGAATGTTTTGCAAAAATACACCAGCTTTAAAAAAATAGCGATGAAGTAGCGACTTCATCTTCATCTGCGTTTGCCGAAGCGTCAGACGAGGTGGAAGAAGAGATTTATCTCTTCGCCCTTAATAAATTAAAAACTTGATTGTCAAAGAGATAAATCTCTTTTTCATCTACGTTTTTATAAATAAAAACTTGATAAATGAGCTCTATTTTAATTCTTCATGGATGGGGATCTTCTTCCCGAAGCTGGCAAAAAGTTAAAGAACTTTTAGAGAGCGATGAGTTGAAAGTTTTTGTTCCTGATTTGCCGGGTTTTGGTGAAAATCCTGCGCCAGATAATCCTTGGGGAACAGATGAATATGTGGAGTGGGTCAATACCTTCGCTGAGAAAAATAATCTTAGCCGATTTTTTTTGTTAGGCCATTCTTTCGGAGGGGGATTGGCGATTAAATATAGCGTAAAATTTCCTGAAAAAGTAGAAAAATTATTTTTAGTTGCCGCGGCTTATTCAAGAAAGAAAACATTAAAAAGAACATTTTTTGCCGCAGCTTCAAAAATTTTTAAGATTTTTTATTTCTTGCCTTTTTATTCCTTGGCGAGAAAGGCATTTTATAAATTCATTATCAGAAAAAGCGATTATCTTTACGTAGAAGGCGTAATGAAAGAAAGTTATTTGAAAATCATCAAAGAAGATCTTTCAATTATGCTTTCCTCAATTGAGATGCCGACAGTTATTATCTGGGGCAAGAAAGACGATCTGACACCGATAAAATGGGCACACTTTGCCAAGGAAAAAATCAAAAATTCTGAATTGGTGATTATTGATAATGGAGACCACGATTTAAATCGGAAAATGCCCGAGATTTTAGCTGAAAAGATTGCTAAATTCTTATAATAATGGCGATTTTAATCATTTTTAACTTATTGATTTTCACGAAACTTTTGCTTTTTTGGCTTTGGCTTTGGCAATTGAAAGAATACCATTTGGGGCGCTTTTTCGCCCATTTTGAAGCCCAGGCCTTCAGGAAAATTATCTCAAGCTTTTGGCGTATCAAATATCCGAAATTCACCAAAAAGATAATCGTAATTCTTTTAGCTAGTTTGAGTTTGGCTTTCATTTTAGCTATAAAAGGATATTATCTCTATATTTATTTTTTAATTATTTTTGTCCCGCTGGTTTTTCAAATACCTACGGTTCTCTGGCGGAAAAGATATTTAAATAAGGCGAAAAAAAAACGGGAAAGCTTCAAAAATCTTTTGGTTATTGGCATTACGGGTTCCTATGGAAAAACTTCAACCAAGGAATTTTTATATACCATTCTGGCTGAAAAATTCGGCAAAGAAAAAATCTTGAAAACAAAAGAGCATCAGAATTCCGAAGTTGGCATATCCCAATGCATTTTAAGCGACTTAACGGCGGAACACGAAATTTTTATTTGTGAAATGGGGGCTTACGGCAGGGGAGGAATAAAACTGCTTTGCGATATTGTAAAACCAAAAATCGGCATTTTAACCGGCATAAACGAACAGCATATGGCGACTTTCGGTTCCTTGAAAAACATAATTAAGACAAAATATGAGTTAATAGAATCTTTACCAAAAGACGGAATAGCTTTTTTTAACACAAAAAATAAATATTGTCTGGAACTTTATCAGAAAACCCCTCAACGCAGTTTAGGGCTGTCATTTCTTTATGGTGCGGAGGCAAGGGTTTTTGGTGAAGAAAATCTATTAGGCGCTATGGCGGCAGCTAAAAAGCTGGGCATGACTGAAGAGGAAATTTCTCGAGCTGTTTCCAAAATTAAGAATAAGCTTCCCGGTATTCAATCGAGAAAAGGAATTAACGGCATAACAATTTTTGACGCTACTTATTCAGCCAACCCTGATAGCGTTATCGGCCATTTAGAGTATCTCGAAGCCCTCCCCGGAAGGAAAATTATAATTATGCCTTGCTTGATTGAGTTGGGGAAGGCGTCGGTTGAAATACACAGAAAAATAGGAAAAAAAATCGCGGAAGTCTGCGACTTGGCGATTATTACGACAAAAGACAGGTTTCAAGAAATTAAAGAGGGGGCCGGCGAGAAAGCTATATTGTTAGAAAACCCAAAAGAAATTTTTGAAAAAATAAAAAGTTTTTGTAAGTCGGGCGACATCATACTTTTAGAAAGCAGAGTGCCCGCGCAATTAATAAAACAGCTGTTTTTATGAATTTTTTGAAATCAATAATTCGGCTGGTTCAGCACTGGTCTTTCAAACCAATTTCAATATCTTTGTCGCCCAATACTGAAAAAGATGACATCTGGCTGGCTTTTAAGTTACTTTTCCAGCCTTGGCGCTGGAGAAGCGATCGCTACGAGGCCGGGCCTCGTAGTCCAGTTATCCACAGGGTAGAAATAGAAGAAGAGTTTGAAAAGTATTTGGGAGTGAAATATGCAGTTTCTTTTAATAGCGGCAGGTCGGCTTTAATGGCAATTTTAGATTCTTTAAATTTCGATAAGGGGAGTGAAATTTTATTACAGGCGTTTACTTGCAATGCGGCGGTAAACCCAATTATATGGAGCGGATTTAAACCGGTTTATGTTGATTGTAATGAAAAGACATTCAATATTGATATTGAGGATCTAAAAAGAAAGATCACCCTTCGCCTCGGCTCAGGGCAAGCACCAAAAGCAGTAATAGTTCAGCATACATTTGGCTTACCGGCTGATATCGACGAAATCCTGAAAATATGTCAGGAAAATAGTTTAATTCTAATTGAGGACTGCGCTCATTCTCTGGGAGCTGAATATGGTTCGATAAACTCATCACAAGCTAAAAATAAAAAGGTGGGGACTTTTGGAAAAGCGGCATTTTTCAGTTTTTCTCGCGACAAAATTATTTCTTCTGTTTACGGAGGAATGGCCGTAACTGACGAAGATAAATTAGCTAGAAAATTAAAAGAGTACCAAGAAAAAATCGGTTACCCATCCTGCTTTTGGATTTTTCAGCAATTGCTTCATCCTGTTTTGATGAATTGGTTAATCTTGCCGACTTATAGTATTTTAGGAAAATACATATTGGTTTTATTTCAAAAATTTCACATTTTATCAAAAGCCGTGCATTGGAAAGAAAAAAGGGGGGGAAAGCCGGGCTATTTCCCAAAAAGAATGCCGGAAGCCCTGGCGATTTTAGCCCTAAATCAATTTAAGAAATTAGAGAGATTTAATCGGCACAGAAAAGAGATCGCGCTTTTTTATTATGATGAGATAATAAAAAAGTGTCCTAAGTTTATCGAAGGACTACCATTAAATCCAGAGGACAGAAAAAATATTTTTCTTAGATTCGCCATAAAGCATCCAAGAGCCCACGAAATAATCAAAAAAGCGTGGAAGCAAAATTTTTTAATAGGGGACTGGTACACAACCCCCATTGCCCCTTACGACACCCAGCTGGATAAATTACAATATAAATTAGGTTCCTGTCCAAAAGCCGAAAAGCTATCAAAAGAAACTCTGAATTTGCCAACTCATATAAATATTTTAAAAAAAGAGGCCAAATTAGTCACAGAGTTTTTAAAGAACAATGGAGATTGAAGAAATAAGGGACAAAAAAATTTGGGAGGATTTTGCTCTAAATTGCGAAGATAAAACTTTTCTGCAGTCTTGGAATTGGGGAGAATTCCAAGAAAAAATGAGGGAAAAAATTTGGCGTTTTGGAGTGTATGAGGACAAAGAATTATTCGCTGTTGCGCTAACAGTTAAAGTAAACGCTAAAAGAGGCAAGTTTTTATTAGTGCCGCATGGCCCGATTATGAAAAATTTCAATTATCAAACCTTAAATCTCAAACAAATTACAAATCTAAAATCCGAAATTTTAAACGTTTTATTAAAAAAATTAATGGATATTGCAAAGGAAGAGGAAATGAATTTCGTTCGAATCAATCCGATTTGGGAAAGAAGCGAAGAAAATAATGATATTTTTAGGCAATTAGGATTTAGAACCGCCCCAATTCAAATGCATCCCGAAGCCAGCTGGAAGCTTAAAATTGATTTGCAAGAAGATGAATTGCTGATAAATATGAGAAAAACCACCCGTTATCTGATAAGGCAGGCGCTGAAAAATCCGGATATCCAAATAGAAAAAAGTGTTGATATAAAAGATGTGGAACTTTTTAGCAAAATGCACGAAAAAGTTTCAAATCGGCAAAAGTTTGTGCCTTTTTCTTTAAATTATTTAACAGCAGAGTTTTTAACGTTCAAGCAAGACGATCAAATTATTTTATTTTTCGGAAAACATAAGGGAGAATTGGCCGCTGCTTCTTTTGTGGTTTTTTGGTCGGGCATAGGATTTTATCATCACGCAGCTTCTTTTCCGAAATACGCGAAATTTTCCATACCGTATTTATTGCAATGGGAAGCCATAAAAGAAGCTAAAAAGCGAGGATGCAGGTTGTATGATTTCTGGGGGTTTGTAGACCCAAAAAAAGAGCCAAATCATCCTTGGGCAGGGCCAACTTTATTTAAAATGGGTTTTGGCGGCAAGACTTATGAGTACGTGAAGACGCGGGACTTTCTTCTTTCTAAAAAATACTGGCTAACTTACATTATTGAAAAAATTAGAAAAATAAAGAGAGGCTTATGAGGAGAAGTCAAATTTACAGAAAACCGCACAGGTTTAAAAGAAAAAAACCGATATTTCGCAATCGTTTTTTTTGGTTGGGAATTTTAACTGCAGCAATTGTCGGAGCAATTTTCTATCTTCTATTTTTTTCAGAATTTTTTCAGGTAAAAAAGATAAATATTTCCGGTTTGGAAAAAATTCAAAAAGAATCCATTCAGCCAATGGTTGAGCAAAGACTTGAGAATGGTTTATTATTTTTTAGGACAAAAAGCATTTTTCTGGTAAATCCAGCCGCAATACAAAAACAGCTATTTTATAATTTCCCTCAAATAGCCGAACTCAAAGTAAACAGGCAGTTTCCTGAAACCGTAAACATTTTTGCAAAAGAAAGGAAGGAAGGGGCTTTATGGTGTCAGCAGGAAAAATGTTATTCTTTGGATAAGGAGGGGATAATCTTTAAAGAAAACCAACAGGCTGAAAATATTATACCCGAGTCTCAACGAAGGGTGGAGAAGAGTGAAGCTCTTCGATTTAGTATAAATGACGAAAAAAACACAAAAACTTTTTCTCTCGGCGAAAAAGTGATTGAAAAGAACGAATTAGACAATATTTTTAAGATTCAAACAAACTTAAAAAACCAGAAAATAGAGGCCAACAATTTTACTCTTCTCAGCGATCGTTTAACGGTAAAAACCGCGGAGGGATGGGAAATATATTTTAATCTATCCGGAGATATTGACTGGCAACTGACAAAGCTCGGCGCTGTTTTGGAAGAAAAAATCCCTTTCGAAAAAAGGAAGGATTTGGAATATATTGAATTAAGGTTTGGCAATTTAGCCCCTTTTAAATATAGGAATAATTTACAATAAAACAAAATTAACTAATCCCAGAAATGCTCGATCGAGCATTTCTGGGATTAGAGGGTTTAAACTTTTTTGATGGTTTATTAATTATATTATATAAAATTATTTTATATAATATATGAATATTGAATATCCGATTTTTGCGACAGGAGTATATTTATCTAGCCAGCTGTAATATCCCGCAGGGCCGTCAAAACCCTCAACTGGCTTAGCTTTTCCGCCTTGGAGCTGAGTAATAGAAATAGCCAGCCAGCCCTTTTGGGGGCCGGAAAAACGATCAAAATTTTCAGCTTTTTCTCCTAAATAATAGGGCAAATCTCCACCGCCAAAATAATCAATTTTTATTTTCTCAATATTATTTTCTTTGATCCATTTTGCCAATCTTTTCAGATCTTGGCCCCAATCATAATTTGAATCAACCGCTACTTTGTAGCCGTTTTCCTCTCCGCCGGCCAATTCGTTGAAATAAGAAAGATAAAAAGGATAAGCTTTAATAGAGCTTGCAACATAAAAAGCCATTAAAAAACCAATAAAGAGAGCCCCTGCTTTTTTCAAAGCGGGTTTTTTAATTTGTTCAAAGCTATAAACTATTCCCAAGCTTACTAAAATATATGTAAAGGGAAACGTCGGGAGTATATGCCTTATGCCTATATTAAGATTGCCAGAGATTGACGTTATCCAGTAAATCAAAAGAAAAACCATCATTGCAAAGACTGTGAATTGGTTGGTAATCCATTCTTTGGCCCTTTTTGCTAAAGTGTCAAAGTTAACCCAAAATGGTTTTCGGATACCCGAGTGTAGCGAAGTCAAAGAGAACTTCGCTCTCTTTTCCACCTTCGCTTTCTGTTGGCGAAAGCTCGGTGGGTGAAGAAGAGATTTATCTCTTCGACTAAAAGATAACGTAAGGATTAAAGAAATTAGAGTAAGAATATGGAAAGCAAGCGGAACTTTTAGAAGATAGAGTACCGGGAAATAATACCACCAGCCGCCGGCTTTTATCATCCCCAAAAAATAAACGGTATTGCCGGAAGCGGTTCTTTGAGTAGCCATTAAAAGCCCTAAAAGATATTGGCCAAAAGGCCTAAGAATTGGGGTTTTGGCCATAAAAATATCCAATTCTTTTAACGGACCCATTGGAGAATTTTCTAAAGTAGCGACAGTGTCGGAAATTTGTTTTTCAATCGGATAATTTGAAATATGAAATTGATAAACCGGATAAACGATAAATATAAAGCCTATCAATCCCGCTAAAATGGCAAATCCCGCGTATTTGAAGACATTTTCTTTTTTAAGTAAGGCGTAAATAATGGTGATTATTCCGAGGAATGGCACAAGAAGGACCAAAGAAAATTTTAAAAGCATTGCCAGGCCGAAAATCAGTCCGGCAGAAATTATACTTTTTGCGTTAGGTTTTCGCAGAAATTTCAACCAAAAATAGGTTGTGAGAACCACGCCAAGAGAAGCTGCAACATCTGTAGTGATTAGTTTGCCGTGGGCTATAAATTCCGGAGAGAAAGTAAAGAGCAGTAGGGAAAAAATTGCGGTCTTTGGGCCGAATTCTTTTTTTGTCCACCAGAATAAAAACCATCCGAGGAAAATCAGTATAAACAGCATAGGCAATTTTGCAAAAAAGAGAATTTTATCGGGGTTGTTGCCCGAGTGATACAAAAATTTATTGGCAAAATCAAACTGAAACCACCAGCGAATAGGTTCTTTTTGAACCCATGAGGGATCCTGCTTCGGGAAATTTAAGTTCTGGAATAAAAGAGGCAGGGCAGCAAGGTCTTTCACCAAAGGAGGGTGTTCCGGATTTAAGCGGTAATCCCTTTGGGTCAGATAAGAATAGCCGGCGGCAACGTGAGCGGTCTCGTCAAAAGTAAATGATTCTTTGGGAATAGTGGAAAGAGCGGTGAAAAACATTATTGCGAGTAAAAAGCCGGCAATAATATTCAATAAACGACTAGGCATAATTTTATTTATCATTATTTTGATTAATTTCGAAAACCAAAAAACCATTAGCTGTTTTTATTATGCCTGCTGGAAATTTTTCTTGGAGCTGGTTAAATATTTTTCCGTCATAAAGGGAAATGATAACCGTTTTTCCTTTAATTAATTTAATTTTGTCCAATTCTTCAGCTTTAATATAAATCGAATTAGGCTTGCCGAATTTAGTTGCCTCGATAAACATTGGCGTTTGAGCCGGAATTGAAATTCCATACAGGGGAAAGCCCAATTCATTTACTATCACATATTTTTCGATTTCAGGCGGCAAAGAATTTAGATAGTTTCCCATCTCTGCGTATTCTATCGCAAAAGCTTTTTTTACTGCCGGATTTTTTCCCCACTTCACAAAATATTTATCAAATTCAGCGGCTATTATCATCAAAAGGAAAAACAAACAAGCGACAAGGAACAGATTTTTATTTTTTATATTTTCTTTGAACAATTGATAAACCTTTAGGCCGCCCAGTCCGGAAAAAATATAGACAACCGGAATTACGCCGATAACCCGCAAGCTGTGAGGAATTCCTTCATAAGTCAAGATGCCGGGCAGCAGCATAGCAAAAAACCAGCTTAATAAAAAACCGTGAATAAACAGCGGAGAATAGTTCTTATTCTTGACTGAAAAGATAAGTTCTTTTATTGAAAAAATGATACCGCAAAAGAGCAAAATTCCTACGGGCCAGAATAACATAGGGGAACCCGCAAAGTTGTGCCGCCAATTAGGGTCGCCGTAAAAATTAAACATTCCTAAATGTTGAATTAAGCTCACAACAAAGGCTTTGGCCGGATTTGCTTGGCTGAAAATTGAAATTGGGGTTGCCCGACTGATAAAATCCTGGGGGGTTTGAAGGAAGTAGATGCCAAGGGGCAGGCCTATTATAAATATTGAAAATAAAAAACAAGCAGCAAAGAAAAAATATTTCTTTTGGAAATTTTCTTTTTTGTATATCAGCCACCAGATGATTAAAACTACCGGTAAAATCATTACAGCCAGCCGGAAAGAAGTGTAAGTGTAAAATCCCAAACCAAAGAAAGCGCCGGCGATTATAAAATTACGAAATTGTTTTAATCTGAATCCTTTAAATAGAAAATAAAAACTGAAAACCAGAATGAAAGGAAGCAAGATTGCCCTGAAACCCATACGAGAGAAATTTACATGCCAAAAAGAGACAGCTAAGAAAAAACTGGAAAGAAGGGCAATGAATTGAGCGCTGACCATTGACTTTTGATTGTTAAATAATTCTTTAGTCAATAAATATAAACCAAGAACTGTTAGAATTCCAATTACGGCGGCGACGATTTTTATCGACCAAATGCTGATTCCGAAAATAGAAAAAGAAATGGCTATTAACCACATAAAAAGGCCTTCACGGCCATTATTGTCAGAATAAAAAACTTTAAAGTTGCCGGTTTCCAAACTTTTCAAGGCATCATTTCCATTTATTGCTATGTCTGGATAAAGTCCGGGCGGAGTTAAATCTAACTGCCACAATCTGAAAAAAGAAGCTAAAAACAGAATAAAAAGAAAAATAATTAAAATTTTATTTTTTTGGATTAATCCATCCATTACATTATTTTAACAAAAATAAATTAAAAAGAAAGCTGCGGAAAGTATATACCAAAACTTCGTCCCGCACCCGAGCGTATTAAAGAGAAACTGCGTCCTCATCTTCACCTGCGTTCCGCTTCGCGGAACTTGGTTATTGACAAGATTATTGGGTTTGCTAAAGTAGATAAAACATGAGGCAGATAAATCCAACCAACCTTATTAGCATTTTGTTAATCGTCTTAAAAAGGCGATAGGTTGGGTTTAGAGCTAAAGAAAAATAAAAATAAAAAAGCAACAAACCTGGCCAAAGAAAAGCCAGTTTTTTTTATCGAGTCCCGCTTTACGAAGAACTTTCGTTCTTCTTTACCCTTCGCTTTCGCTCGGGTGCGGGACGAGTCGATGAACTTTCGTTCATCTTCACTCTTCGCTGCGGCTCGAGTAGTTGAAGAACTTTTAAGGAAGGGAGGTGATTGCGGATGGATATAGCTAGCGATCATGCGGATCCGTTAGCGACCCGATGGTCGAATTACTGCGAGGAAAAAAGCGCGATTCGAACGCGGTTGAAGGGGCCTAGCGTTTCTGAAGGAAGGCGAGACAGGTTGGAGTATCGCCTAAGCGACCTCGAAGACCGCCTTATCCCAGCTCTTTGTAGAGAACTTCAATCAAGGCTCTAATAGGCCATTTATGGCTTTTGGGCAAGGGGGATGCAGGACCGCAAACATCGGACTGGATCTTCTAGGGCAGAGGAAAAGCTTTCGCTAACATCGGGGCCTTCCTCTGCCCCTTTTATTTTTTTATTGTCTTAATATTCATCCAGATTGGCATATCACAGATTAGCTCGATCGAGCATTTGTGAGATTAATAAATAATAAATTATGTCTAAACTTTACTGATGCTAATATGAGAATTATCACTCTTGACAATGGACTGCTGATTTTATATGATGATTAGCGTAGGCGACGAGGACTGCGCCCTCGTCTTCATCCTTCGCTGCGACTCGGATAGGCGACGAGGACTGCGTCCTCGTCTTCACTCTCATCCCGCACCCGAGCGTAAGCGAAGGGTAAAGAAGAACGAAAGTTCTTCGCAAAAGCGGGACTTAGTATGCTATTAACCGAACGGCAAAATGGAATTCTAAATAGCATAGTTGAAGAATATATTAATTCAGCCGAACCCATCAGCTCAAAACTGCTTGAAAAAAAGTATGATTTTGAAATTTGCCCGGCAACCATTAGAATAGAGATGCAAAAGCTTACCGATGAAGGTTTGATTTCCCAGCCCCACACTTCAGCAGGCAGAGTGCCTACCGATAAAGGATATCGCTATTTTGTTGACGAGTTGCTGGAGAAAGATATAATTGAAAATAAAACAGACATTGAAACAGAGAATCTTTTTAGAAAAGAAGGAGAGATTGAAGGTACGATTAAACTTTTGCAGTCGCTCACTAAAAATTTAGCAGATATCTCTTCCAATTTAGCTTTGGGGTATTTGATGGGCGAGAAAATTTTATGGAAAGAGGGCTGGGAAGATATTCTTCAGGAACCGGAATTTCAGGAAAAGGGCATTATTCATAATTTTACAGAAGTTATTAAAAATTTCGAAGTGACAATGCAAAATTTGGAATTGAATTCGCCTATGAGTCCCGCAAAGCGGGATGGAATAAAGAAGAGAACGCAGTTCTCTTCGCCTATGAGTCCCGCAAAGCGGGATGGAATAAAGAAGAGAACGCAGTTCTCTTCGCCTATCAGCGTTTTTATCGGCAGAGAAAACCCCTTTCCAAAAGCAAAAGAATTTACTACAATAATTACAAAGTGCAGATTCCAGTCGAAGAACATTCGTTCTTCTCCACCCTTCGCTGCGGCTCGGGTAAACGAAGAAGTGATTTTGGCGATTTTGGGCCCCAAAAGAATGAGCTACGGAAAAAATATTAATTCCTTAAACGCTTTAGTAAAAATATTAGAGGAGTTATAATTATTATGGAGGAAGAAAAAAAAGCGGAAGAATTAAATTTGGATGAGTTAAAGAAAGCTTTAGAGGAATACCAAAAACAAAAAGACGAGTATTTGGCCGGCTGGCAAAGAGCAAGGGCAGATTTTTTAAACTACAAAAAAGAAGAGATGGAAAGAATCGAAGAACTTCTAAAATACGCGGGAGAGGTAATGCTCTTAAAAATTTTGCCTATTTTGGATAATTTTTATCTGGCTATGAAAAACTTGCCGGAAAATTTGGCAAAAGACGAAAATGTCAAAGGTGTTCTGCAAATACAAAATCAAATCTTGGATTTTTTGAAAAGCCAGGGGGTAAAAGAGATAAAATCAACAGGAGAAAAGTTTGACCCGAATTTTCACGAAGTGGTTGAAACGGCAGAATCACAAGCCCAAGAATCGGGCGCTATTATTGAAGAAATCCAAAAAGGTTATACAATTAACGGCAGGTTGCTAAGACCGGCTAAGGTCAAGGTTATAAGGTAAATTAGAAATAGAAATTAATCGAAGATTATAAGGCGAAGAGAACTTTGTTCTCTTCTTCACCTTCGGTAGTCAAAGAGGACTGCGTCCTCTTCTTCACCTTCGGTAGTCAAAGAGGACTGCGTTCTCTTCTTCAGCTACCCGAGCCAAAGGCGAAGGGTGGAGAAGAGCACATTTGTGCTCTTCGACTCGCTTTCGCTGCGCGAAAGCTCGGTAAATAATTAATAGGCGATGAAAACTTCGTTTTCATCTTCACCTTCGTTCCGCTTCACGGAACTCGGTAAATAATTAGAAAATAACATTACATTATGTCCAAAATATTAGGTATTGATTTGGGCACCACTTTTTCCGCTGTGGCAGCAATTGAAAGAGGAGAGCCCAAAATAATTGAGAATAAAGAAGGAGGAAGAATTACTCCTTCAATAGTTGCTCTTACAAAAGCCGGCGAAAGATTGGTCGGCGTTTTGGCCAAGCGCCAACAGATTACAAATCCACAAAATACGATTTCTTCGGTAAAACGGCTGATCGGAAGAAGATTTTCCGACGCAGAGGTCCAGAGAGACAAAAAACTTTTGCCTTACGAAATCAAAGAGTCGTCTGACGGAGGAGTTGAAGTGAAAATGGGGGATAGGTGGTACAAACCAGCGGAAATTTCAGCAATGATTCTCCAAAAATTAAAGCAGGACGCTGAAGAAAAGCTGGGAGAAAAGATTACAGAGGCCATCATCACTTGCCCGGCTTACTTTGACGATTCCCAAAGGAAAGAAACAAAGATTGCCGGAGAAATCGCGGGATTCAATGTAAAAAGGGTGATTAACGAGCCTACTGCCGCGGCCTTAGCTTACGGCCTTACAAAAAAAGGGGAGAGGAAGATTGTTGTTTACGACTTTGGCGGAGGAACTTTTGATATTTCGATTTTAGATGTTTCCGAAGACACTGTTGAAGTAAAAGCAACCGGTGGAGACACTCATTTGGGCGGAGACGATTTTGACCAGAAGATTATGGACTGGGTGGTTTCAGAATTCAAAAAAGATCAGGGGATTGATCTATCAAAAGATCCTCTGGCCTTGCAAAGAATAAAAGAAACGGCGGAAAAAGCAAAAATTGAATTGTCAACCACTTTGGAAACGGAAATAAATCTGCCTTTTATTACTTCCGACGCTTCTGGCCCAAAGCATCTTTACTATAAATTCAGCCGGGCGAAACTTGATGATTTGGTGGCGGAGTATATTTCAAAATCAATTGAACTGGTTAAAAAAACGCTTCAGGAAGCAAAAATGACCGTCAAGGATATTGAAGAAGTTGTTATGGTTGGCGGTCAAACAAGAATGCCGAAAATTCAGGAAGAAATCAAAAAACTTTTCGGCAAGGAGCCAAATAAATCCATAAATCCTGACGAGGTGGTGGCTGTTGGCGCAGCTATTCAGGCGGGAATTTTACAGGGCGAAGTAAAAGACGTTCTACTTTTGGATGTGACGCCTCTTTCGTTAGGAATTGAAACCATGGGGCAAGTGAGCACGGTATTAATTTCAAAAAACACTACTGTTCCCACTGCCAAAACCCAAGTTTTTTCAACTGCCGGCGACAATCAGACTTCTGTTGAAATACATGTTTTGCAGGGAGAGAGGCCGATAGCTTCTGACAATAAAAGCTTGGGAAGGTTTATGCTTGACGGCCTCCCGCCAGCTCCCAGAGGCGTTCCCCAGATTGAAGTTACTTTTGACATTGACGCCAATGGAATTTTGAATGTTATCGCCAAGGACAAAGCGACAGGTAAGACTCAGACAATCAGAATTGAGGGTTCTACCGGCATTTCAAAAGAAGAAGTGGAAAGAATGAAAAAAGAGGCAGAAGCCCACGCTGTAGAAGACCAGAAAAAAAGAGAAACGATTGAAACAAGAAATCTGGCCGACAACCTGATTTACACCACAGAAAAAGCCCTAAAGGACGCAGGCGACAAAGTTTCCGCTGAATCCAAAAAGGAGATAGAGGAAAAAATAGAGGATTTGAAGAAGATTAAAGACAGTGATAATATAGAAGAAATAAAGCAAAAAACCGCTGATTTGTCGCAAGCGGTTCAGAAAATCGGAGCGGAATTATATAAACAAGCGCAAGGGGAAGAGAAAAAACCGGACGAAGGCGAGCCGAAAACAGAAGAAGGCGAGTACAAAGAATAATCGCTCGGTAAGCTAATTTCAGGGTCGCTCGCTCGCCCAGCGCGTCTCGCTCGCTGGCGTAAAAGCCTGCGCTCGTCCCGAATTCGTCGGGACACCGTGCCCGCTCGGCTTTTAAGCCACCCTAAAATCACTTACCTCGCTTATTAAAAGTTATTCGTATATTCGTAATAAATTCGTAATTCGTAGGGTTATGGCAAAAGATTACTATCAAATACTAGGCGTTTCAAAAAGCGCTTCGGAAGAGGAAATAAAAAAGGCCTACCGAAAACTGGCCCATCAATATCATCCGGACAAAGGCGGAGACGAAAAGAAATTCAAAGAAATCAACGAGGCTTATCAGATTCTTTCAGACAAAGAAAAAAAGGGTCAGTACGACCAATTCGGCAATGTTTTTGAGGGATCGCCGGGAGGAGGTTCTGCCCAAGGTGGACCAGCCGGAGGCTGGGATTCTCAATGGGCCTGGGGAAGTCCCGGAGGTATGGAGTTTGATTTTAACGATTTGGGAGAAATGATGGAAGAAATGTTCGGCTTTGGAAATCCTAGAAAAAGAAAAGAGGTAAAAAGAGGAAAAGACATTGAGGTTGATATTGAGATTGCTTTGGAAGATACTTTGGAGACAAGAGAAAAAGAAATTCATTTGTATAAATTGGTTGCTTGTCCTCGCTGTCAGGGAAAGGGAGCGGAACCAGGAACAAAAATCCAGGAATGTTTTTCCTGCCGAGGTAAAGGAGAAGTCCAGCAGATAAGAAGAACGGCTTTCGGCTCTTTTACAAGAATCACCACTTGTCCCGAATGCGGCGGAGAAGGATTTAGGCCGGAAAAACCTTGCAATGTTTGCAAGGGAGAGGGCAGGGTGAAAAACGAAGAAAAGATAAAAATTTTTATTCCGGCTGGCGTTGACACAAATCAGGTAATCAAAGTTGAGGGAAAAGGAGATGCCGGCAGAAAAGGAGGGAAAGCGGGGGATTTGTATTTAAGAGTTTCTATCAGGCGACATCCGGTTTTCAAGAGAAAGGGAGACGATTTGCATATCTTTTTGCCTGTTTCTTTTTCCCAGGCGGCTTTGGGCGACGATATTGAGATTGCCACTTTGGACGGAAAGAAAATTTTACTGAAAGTTCCATCCGGCATTGAGTCAGGCAAGATTTTGCGGCTTTCCGGCAAAGGAATTCCTCATTTTCAGGGTTACGGTCAAGGAGATATTTATGTTGAGCTTGTTGTGAAAACGCCAAAGAAATTAACTAAGAAACAAAAAGAATTATTGGAAGATCTGAAAAAGGAAGGGATATAAAATGCCCTCATAGCTCAACGGTAGAGCAGTTCCCTTTTAAGGAAAAGGTTGTAGGTTCGAATCCTACTGGGGGCACAAATGCAACCGGCAAAATGTCGGTTTTTTGTTTTGGGCTTGACTTTTTTGTTGTTTCGTGTATGATTGTAATTGGCGCCTAAGAAAATGGGTGGCCAGAAAGGAGGATTGCTATGGACCATAGCAACCTTGCAGGCCAGAAGTGTTCACACGGTCAGTGTCGTCACGGCATGTGCCTTGACCACGGGCCGGAGTGGGAAAACGTCGGTGAGAAGCGGAACAAGCCCAATCCAGGAATCTTCGGCAAGAAGACCTACTGGACAATCCGTCACTGCGGACAACCGATGGCGCGGTACAAGGTGGTACAGACGAAGCGGTGCAAGAAGTGCGGGCGCACGGAAGATGACCTCGTGATCTACGAGCTCGCTCTCTGTCTCTGCTGCGGCTACCACTTCGACAACACCAGCTACGACTACGGCATATAGTCCAAGTGTTCCAACCGGGGTTGTGAGAGAAATCTCGCAACCCCTTTCTATCTTTATAATTTTTTGATAAATTGAATTCATACTTGAATTGCCGCCAAACCCCAGTAGCAGAAACTTCGTTTCGCTACGGGACAGGGAAAAACTTGAAATATGGATATAGAGGGATACAGGCAGGTGTTGAAATTAAAATAGATTTCGTAAAAAAAGCGAGGCGTTCCGTCTCGCTTTTCTGTTCCACCATTAATTTTTTTCGGTCAGCGCACTAGACATTGACAAAAATAAGGATATATGCTATACTTATAACAGTACGATAAAAAAGAGCTGAAGGGAGGCTCGTCGTGGTTACTGTCCGTCTGGTCGCGCTGCAGTTCAGCTTCTCGAACCCCGACGCGATACCGGCTTCGGTCAAGCGGTTGAATCGGGAAACCCAAGAGGAGCGCGTGAAGCGCAAAAGCCGCTCGAGTGGCGTCATAGTTATTGAGCC
>JAUSLA010000050.1 GCA_030646565.1 bacterium | reverse complement strand
TAATTCCTCTTGGCGGCTTGGGCGAAGTCGGAAGAAATATGATGCTCTTTGAATGGTTCGATAAATCCCTCGACCCTGAGCTCGGGACCGAAGGGCTCACCGCAAGTGAGAAAATTTAAACATAATCAACCTAAGGGTGTTGTTTAAAAGGTTGAAAAAAATATTAAAAACATAAAATTTTAGTTCAAAATTAAAATGAAGGCTTTTGCCGAAATAAAAAATATAATAAAAATTTATAAAGAAGAACTGAAAGAAAAATTTAAGGTAAAAGAAATTGGAATTTTTGGTTCGATAGTAAGAAAAGAAAATAAAAAGAAAAGCGATATCGATGTTTTGGTAGACTTTGAAGATGGAGCGGATCTATTTGATCTAATTGAGCTTGGTTTTTATCTTGAAAAAAAATTAGGACGAAAAGTTGACGTGGTGTCAAAGAGAACTCTTAGAAAAGAAATTAAAAAAACAGTATTAAAAGAGTTGGTTAATTTGTGAAAAGAAATTACAGGCTTTATTTAGAAGATATTTTGAAAGCGATAGAGAGTATAGATAAATTTGTTGAGGGAATGAATTTTGAGGATTTTAGAAAAGATGATAAAACTGTAAGCGCAATAATAAGGAAATTTGAAATTATTGGCGAAGCGACAAAACAAATTCCGAAAGAAATAAGAGAAAAATGTCCGCAAATTCCCTGGAAAAAAATGGCGGGAATGCGAGATAAATTAATTCATTTTTACTTTGGCGTTGATTATAAATTGGTTTGGGGAACAATAAAGGAAAGGCTTCCTGAAATTAAGTCTTTAATTAAAAAAATTTTAAAAAATATACCCAAGACGTTATTTTAATAAACTGACGAAGTTGAGTACCCGATCTTTTGCGCAACAAAAGCGAAGGGTGAAGAAGGGGATGCAATCCTCTTCGCCTACCAAAGGTTATGGATACAGAAAAAAACAATCAAGAAGAGATTGATTTGAGCGGCGCGCTTAAGGACTCTGGCGTAAAATCTCAAGATGAACAACGGAAACCAGCGAGAATCTTCCGCCCCGAAACATCAAAAATCGTTCAGTGGGTAATAAGATATTCCGGCGGACTTGTTAAGAACGAACGGCAAGCGTCTTATGTTTTGTTCGGGATTGCAGCGCTAGCGATTATCATTTCCATTTTCTTAATTTTTGGCAAGGGCGGCGTTGTTGAGACGAAAAAAACTTTTGCGCCCCCGGCCGAAGCTCCGGCAGAAGAAGTAATTCCACCTGCGCTTTAAAATTATGAGTTTATCGTTTCATCGTAAAAAAAGACCTACCCTGCAAAATAAACAACCTCGGGCTTTGTTTAACCACAAATAAATAAGAATCAATTATGATTAAACAATTAAGGCAATCAAATCTTAGAATAATCCCTCTTGGCGGCTTGGGCGAAGTGGGAAGAAATATGATGCTCTTTGAATACCAAGAGAAGATTTTAATTTGCGATATGGGTTTTAGAATGCCGGAAGAAGATATGCCCGGCATTGACTATATCGTGCCGAATATCAGCTATCTTCAGGGAAAAGAAAAAAATGTTTTAGGCATAGTTTTCACCCACGGCCACTACGACCATATAGGGGCCATCCCCTATTTAATCGGAAAAATCTGGCGCCCGGGATTGCAATTTTTCGCCTCCCCTCTTACTCGGGGAATAATTATAAGAAGACAGGAAGAGTTTCCGAATTTGCCGAAATTAAATATAACCGAAGTTAGGGATAATTCAAGAATTAATTTGGGCCCTTTTACTGTTGAATTTTTCAAAATGAACCACAATATTCCCGATGATTTGGGATTGCTGATAGAGACCCCTGTTGGAAATATTATACATACCTCGGATTTTAAGTTTGACTCCCATCCCGTAAATGATTTGCCAACCAACTTCCAAAAACTTGAAGGTCTGGGAAGAAGAAGAATTCTCCTTTTGCTTTCCGACTCCACGGGAGCCGAAGAAGAAGGGCATTCTCTTTCTGAACAGACAATTGAAAAAAATCTGGAAGAGATTTTTATACATTCCTCCGGAAGAATTATTTCTGCCACTTTCGCTTCCTTGATTAACCGAATCCAGCAAATTATTTATTTGTCGGAAAAATACGGAAGGAAGGTCTGCCCCGAAGGATACTCAATGAAAATAAATGTGGAACTTTCAAAGGCCTTGGGATATATTAAGGCAAAGAAAGGCACTTTAATCTCGGGCAAAGAAGTGCTAAATTATCCCGATTCAAAAATAACTGTTTTATGCACCGGAGCCCAAGGGGAAGGGTCGGCGGTTTTAATGAAAATCGCCCAAAGAGAACATCGTTTTATCCGTTTCAAAAAAGGCGACTCTGTCATTCTTTCTTCTTCGGTCATTCCCGGGAACGAAAGAACGGTCCAGATGTTAAAAGACAATATTTTGCGCCAAGGAGTAAAAGTTTTTCACTACAAAATGATGGATATTCATGCTGGAGGCCATGCCCAGAAAGAAGAATTAAAAGAAATGATAAAGATTATGAACCCAAAATTCTTCATTCCCATTCACGGCCAATATTCAATGCTTGCCAGCCACGCCCAAATTGCCAGAGAAGCGGGAATGCCTGAAAAAAATATAGTTGTTGCTGAAAACGGTCAGATTATCAATCTCGCTCCTTTTAATATCTCGGTCGCGAGAGAACAAGTCCCCGCAAACTATGTAATGGTTGACGGCTTGGGCATTGGAGATGTCGGCGAAGTGGTCCTAAGAGACAGACAGATGTTGGCCGAAGACGGAATGTTCGTTATTGTCGCAATAGTGGACAGAAAAACCGGCAAAGTTAAAGGCTCTCCCGATATAATATCAAGAGGATTTGTCTATCTTAGGGAATCAAAAGAATTATTGAGGGAGACGCGCAAAAAAGTTATTGAAATCGTAAACGGAACTTCGGGCTCGGGCGGAATAGTAAACTGGAGCTATATTAAAGATGAAATTAGAAATAAAATTGGCCAGTTTTTCTATACTAAAACTCAAAGAAGGCCGATGATTCTTCCGGTAGTTATAGAAGTTTAATAAAGAAAATCATGCGTGTATTTAGCGGTATACAGCCAACAGGCGCTATTCATATCGGGAATTACCTTGGAGCCATCCGCCAATGGATCGAACTTCAAGACAAAAACGAATGTATTTTTTGCATTGTCGATTTGCACGCATTGACTTCGCCATATGATCCTGCAAAGCTTGAGAATTCTATTCTGGAAAAAGCGATTGTGTATTTGGCCGCCGGAGTCAATCCGGAAAAATCTGTAATTTTTATCCAGTCGCAAGTTAAAGAGCATACAGAATTAACCTGGCTTTTAAATACCGTCACACCTCTTGGGGACCTCGGCAGGATGACTCAATTCAAAGAGAAATCAAAAAAATTCAAAGAAAACGTCAATGCCGGGCTTCTAAATTACCCTGTGCTCATGGCAGCCGATATTTTGCTTTACCAGACAGAGATTGTGCCGGTGGGAGAAGATCAAAAACAGCACGTGGAGTTAGCAAGAACTATTGCCAGAAAATTCAATCAAAAGTTCGGAGAAACATTTAAAATTCCCGAAGCCAAAATTTCTGAAACCGGAAAAAGAATAATGAGTTTAAGCTATCCCGCAAAAAAAATGTCAAAAACAGACCCGTCGGAAAGCCGCATTGATATCTTCGATTCGCCGGAAAAAATAAAAGAAAAAATAATGAGGGCTGTCACAGACACGGGAAAATCCATAAAATACGATCTAAAAAAGAAACCGGGCATTTCCAACCTATTAACCATTTATTCTTTATTAGCCAATAAAACAATCGAAGAACTTGAGAAAAAATTTGAGAAAAAAGGTTATGCTGAATTTAAAAAAACTTTGGCAAACGCCGTTATTGACGCTTTGGATCCTTTTCGTAAAAAACAGCAAGAATTTCTTTCACGGGATGTTTACGTTAAAACAATCTTAGAGCAAGGAAAAAAAAGAGCGCAGCTTATAGCCGGCTCCACCATGGCGGATGTTCGAAAAAAAATGGGCCTTTCTTAAAACCCTTCAAAGATTGAGCGTAGAGATCAGATCTCTACGAGACCTAATGACTGATAGGTCTTTTTTGTTACGGGAATTCCCACTTTTTTAAAAATTTTCAAAGCTGTATTTTCTATTTTAATCAGATCTTCTTTTGTATCCCCCTCAAAACGGCATTTTATAATTGGCGTGGTATTTGCCGCCCTAGCCAAAGCCCAGCCGTGAGGAAAATTAATCCTCGCCCCGTCAACGCTTACAAAATTATATTTTTTTTCTCGAAGATATTTTTGCAGTTTTTTAATAATATTGAATTTTTCTTCATCCGTGGAATCAATAAATACTTCGGGACTGGCATGATATCTGGGCAAAGTATCAAGATATTCGGCAAAATCTTTTTGCCTTGAGGCGATTTCAGCTATTTTAAGCGAGGCGAAAATTGCTTCATCACAAAGATAATAATCCAGAGGAAAAAGGAAGTGCAGGGTAATCTCCCCGCCAAAAACCGCTTTTTTTTCAATGATTTTCCTAATAACAGCTGAATGGTGAGAGATAGAAAAATAGGTCTTTGCCCCCAATTTTTCCATTTCATCCAAAAACGCTTTTGAAACCCTTACATCATGGACAATGGGTCCCTTTTTTCTTTGTAAAACCTCTCTGGCTAAAATTAAAAGGCAGTCGTCCCCTGAAACCACCCTGCCTTTATTATCAATTACCCCTACTCTGTCGCCGTCTGAATCAAAGGCAAAACCCAAATCAGCTTTTCTTTCCAGAACTTCTTTTTTGAGAAACGCGAGATTTTTTTCATCGTAAGGATCCGGCAAATGATTGGGAAAATTACCGTCAAAATCGCCGAATATAGTTTTTACTTTACATCCCAATTTTTTGAAAATATTTTCCGGTAAAAAACCGCAGGCCCCGTTGCCGGAATCAATAATTATTTTTAGAGGACGCTTTAATTTAATTTTTTTTCCCACAAAATCCATATAATCCTTGGAAATTTCTAAAGAATGAATTCTGCCCCGCTTCATCTTATCTTGTAATTCTTCTCGCCCCATCGCTAATTTCTTAATTTTTTCCAGATCTTTGCCGATAACATCTTCCGATATTTTTCCTTTTTCTTTACGGATATGCATCATCAAACCGTTGTACTCTTTGGGGTTGTGAGAGCCGGAAACCATAATTCCTCCGTCATATATCCTTCGCCTACGGCTCGGATAATGAAAAATAGAAAAATAAAACAAAGGGTCGGGAGCGATTCCGATATCAAACACTTCCTTGCCGCTCTCAACCAAAGCCTCTTTAATTTTAGCTGCAAGAGCTGGCGAACTTTTTCTCGTATCCCGCGCGACCACTATTTTTTTTGCTTTGGGATACAACCTTGCAAAAGATAAAGCTATCTTGTAAGCTGCATCTTCATTAAGGTCATCGGGATAAATTCCTCTTACATCGTAGGCGCGGAAAATATTGGGGGCGATGAGAACTTCGTTCTCATCTTTATCTTCGTGCCGCAATAGCGGCACTCGATGGTTGATTTCCATATGGTTTTATTGTAGCATAAAGACAAGCCTATGAAGACTGCGTCCTCATCTTGACCTTCGGTAGGCGACGAGGACTGCGTCTTCATCTTCAGCTACCCAAGCCCGCAGGTGAAGGGTGGAAAAGAAGATTTATCTTCTTTGACTCGTCCTGCAAAGCAGGACTCGGTAGGCGACGAGGACTTCGTCCTCGTCTTCAGCTTCGCTTTCGCTACGCGAAAGCTCGCTACATGAATCATTACGAACTTACTTATCTGGTCGCATCTAGCGTACCGGAAGAAGAAATAAGGAAAATCCGGGAAAAAATTACTGCCTTTTCAGAAGAAAAAGGAGGATTATTTCAAGACCAATCTTTTCCCCTAAAGAAAAAATTGGCTTATCCGATTAAAAAAGAAACTGAAGCGTATCTCTGCGTTGCGACTTTCCAATTAAATCCTGAACATATAGATGGGATGGAAAAAATTTTAAAAGAAGAAAACAGAATCCTCCGTCATTTGATCCTAACCAAAAAACCAAGCCAAATACGGGTTGAAAAGGCCGAAGAATTTAAAATACGCTTTCCTTTAAAGAGAAAAGAAGGAACAACTGAACAATCCATAACTCGGCCGCAGGAAAAAAAAGTCGAATTAGAAGAAATAGAAAAAAGGTTAGAAGAAATACTTAATGAACCTCAATAAAGTTATTTTAGCCGGCCACCTTACCCGCGATCCTCAAACAAGAGCCTTACCTTCGGGTCAAACAGTTGCTTCTTTCGGCATGGCTACGGACCGTTTTTATACTGACAAATCCGGCCAAAAACAACAGCAGACAGAATTTCACAATGTTGTTGCTTTTGGAAAACTGGCGGAGACAATGTCCCAATACCTTACAAAGGGATCTTTAGTCTTGATAGAGGGGCGACTCCAAACAAGGAACTGGCAGGACGCTTCGGGAAACAAAAGAAACAGAACTGAAATAGTTACCGAAAGAATGCAATTGGGACCGAGAACAGCGGGGAGACAAAACCAAGGTCCCTCCGAACCAAGACAACCAGAACCCAAACAAGACGTTGCCCAAGAAGACATTCCGATAATTGAAGAGGAGGAAGAGGTAGATATCTCTAAAATACCATTTTAAATATGCCTTGTTATTTTTGCCAGCGCAACGCTAAATCAATTGATTTTAAAAATACTCAACTCTTGAGGAAATTTATCGCTTCCTCAGGAAAAATTAGAGCAAAAAAAAGAACCGGAGTTTGTTCCAGTCATCAGAGAAAAGTCGCCCAAGCTATAAAAAGGGCGAGGTATTTAGCCCTCTTGTCCCCGAGCTCTAAATAAAAGGGGTTCTTCTTCACTCGTCCTGCTTCGCGGGACTCGTAAGTAGTTCTTTTTTAATTTGCTCTACAACTTTAGGATTTTCTTTTAAGAACGCTCTGCTGGCTTCCATGCCCTGGCCGAGTTTTGATTCTTCAAACTGAAACCAGCTTCCCATTTTTTTGATTACGCCGAATTTTAATCCGGCGTTTATAATATCGCTCAAATAAGAAATACCCTCGTTGTAGTAAATATCAAATTCAGCGATTTTGAAAGGAGGAGCAACTTTATTTTTAACTATCTTTGCCTTAATCCTGGAACCCACAATTTCATCTTTCTGTTTAATTTGAGCAATTCTTCTCAAATCAATCCTGATAGAAGCGTAAAACTTCAAGGCCAAACCTCCCGAAGTTGTTTCCGGATTGCCCCAATGGACCCCGATTTTCATCCTCGTCTGGTTTAGAAAAATAACAACTGTTTTTGTCTTGGCGATAATTCCCGACAGCTTTCTTAAAGCAGAAGACATCAGCCTTGCCTGGAGGCCTATCTGGAATTCGCCCATTTCTCCGTTAATTTCCGCCTGGGGGACTAAAGCCGCCACCGAATCAATAACAATGACGTCCACCTCTCCAGACCTTACCAAAGTCTCAACTATTTGAAGCGCCTGTTCGCCGGAATCCGGCTGAGAAATCAAAAGTTCATCTATGTTAACCCCTAATTTTTTGGAATAATCCGGATCCAAAGAATGTTCCGCGTCAACAAAAGCGGCAACGCCTCCTCTTTTTTGGGCTTCGGCGCAAACATGAAGCGCCAAAGTGCTTTTACCCGTTGATTCCGGACCAAAAATCTCAATCACTCTTCCTTGAGGCATTCCTCCAATGCCCAAAGCCAAATCCAGCGAAATAGAACCCGTGGGAATAGCGTCAATATCAACCGCTCTCGCCTCTCTTAATTTCATAATTGCCCCCTCTCCGAACCTCTGCTTAATTTCGTCAACCGCTTCCTGTAAACTTCCGTCTGATTTTTTTTCTTCTTTTTTCTTTGCCATAAATTTATTGAAAATTAGAAATTAGATATTAGAAATTAGAAATTTTTTACACTTTCTGCCACTCCGCTTCCTCACCGTCCCCGCCATCTGTCGTAACAAGTATCTCCCTCGGCCTGGCCCCTTCTCCCGGCCCCACGACACCTTGCTCTTCAAGCGTGTCCAATAATCTTGCCGCCCGGGCGTAACCGATTCGCAATCTTCTCTGCAATAAAGACGCGGATGCTTTTTTCGCCTCAATAACTATTTTTTTTGCCTCTAAATATAAAGGATCTTCTTCCGGGGAATCGGCAAATGCCGCCTCGCCAGCTTCTAAACTTTTTTCGAGGTCCAGAGATAAGTGATTTCCTGAAATTGCCTCTTCCAGCCGCTGGACCGAATTTTTCGCCTCCGTTTCGGGTATTTTGACTTTTTGGGCTTTTATAAAATCAACCACTCTTTTTACTTCTTTTTCCGAAACAAAAGGCCCCTGAATTCTTTTGGGTTTTACAACTTCAGCCGAAATAAAAAGAAGGTCCCCCAAACCCAAAAGCTTCTCTGCTCCGGCCGCGTCCAAGACCGTGCGGCTGTCAACCTGGGAGGCCACCTGAAAAGTTATCCTTGAGGTGATATTGGCTTTAATTAATCCTGTGATTACTTCCACCGAAGGCCTTTGGGTGGCTACCACTAAATGAATTCCGACCGCTCTTGCCATTTGGGAAAGCCGCACAATTCCTGCTTCCATTTCTCTTCCTTTTGCCGCCATTAAATCCGCTAATTCATCAATAATCAAAACAATGCAGGGCAATATCTGTCCGCCATCTCTGCTCATTTTGCTGTTGTAGCTTGTTATGTCCCGCGAACCGTTGCTGGACAAGACGCCAAACCTTCTCTCCATTTCCAAAACAAGCCAGCGTAAAGCGTTAATAGTTTTTTGGGCGTCAAAAATAACCGGAGCCAAAAGATGAGGGATATCGTGAAAAGCGGAAAATTCAACCCTTTTTGGGTCAACAAGAATAAGCCGCAGAATCTCCGGAGAATTTTGATAAAGCAGGCTTAAAATTAAATTATTCAAAAAAATTGTTTTTCCTGTCCCGGTAGAACCCGCCACTAAAAGATGCGGCATTCTTGTTAAATCCGCATAACACGGATTGCCGGAAACATCTCTTCCCAAGACAACGGTTAAACTGGAGCCGGTTCTCTGAAGTCCCGGGTCAGCCATTAAATCCCGCAGCCGAACTTTGCATCTTTCTTTGTTTGGCACCTCAATCCCGACCAAAGATTTTCCGGGAATAGGGGCCTCGATTCTGATGGGATGGCTGGCTAAAGCTAAAGAAAGATTATTGTTGAGGCCGGTAATTTTCGAAAGCTTTATGCCCTCGGCCGGCTTGAAAGCGTATTGGGTAACAGTAGGACCTATATTTATTTCGGACATCTCCACTTTCAGGTCAAAGTTTTCCAACGTCTTTTTAATGATGGCTGAATTAGTTATTGTGTCGCCAGCCAGAGGTTTTCCTTTATCTACCTCTAATAACTCCAAGGGCGGAATTTTATACTGACTGCCCAAAAGAAGAGCGCGCTGGGACTTTATTTTTAAATCCTGGGCTGATTCTTTTTCCTTGACCTGCTCTTCTTTTATCCTGGGCTCTATTTCTTTCACATTAAATCTGGGCGCAAAGATTTTTTTAATTAAACTTGTTTCTTCCGCGTCTCCGGCCAGCTTTTTCTCTTCTTTTGTTTTTGGCTCCAGAGGCCTTGCTATATGCCAGAAAATCAAACCGCCGATTAAACTTATTCCTAAAAAAATAACCTTGGCGGCGATATCTCCAAAAAAATTCAGAAAGGGCTTGCTGAAAATAAATCCTAAAAAACCGCCGTATTTTTCTCCCGGGGTAAAACTCCCCCAAAGTCCCGTAAAACCCAAAAGTAAAAATAAAGCGCCCAAGATTATGGGGCCCGTGCATTTTTCATATTGAGTTTTAAAAAACACAAAACCGGCTAAAACGAAAACTAAGGGAATGATAAAAACCGTTCTCCCAAGCAAAAAAGTAAGGGCCGAAAATATCGTATTCCCCGCCACTCCGGCTCTGCCAAAAAAACTTAACCCGAAAATAATCGCCAGAATAAAAGCAACGACCCCCCAAATCCATTTTTTGGTTTCCTGGGGCAGGGCAAAAGACGGCAGCCATCTTGATTTTTTAGTAAAGTTATTCGCCTTTTTCCTTTTCATACCGAGTTTTCGCGTAGCGAAAGCGAAGGTGAAGAAGAGAGCAAAGCTCTCTTCGACTGCTTTTATTTTAACACAAAATAAATAAAGCTAAAAGAAAAACAATCCTGACGCCACTTGAGCCGATTGCGTGTCACCCGAGCCATACCCTGAACGAAATCCGACTTGTCCACCGAAGCTTTAGCGCAGGCGGGCTTGCCCGTCCGTAGCTTTAGTGAAGGAGGAGGCCAGCGAATTTTTTGGCGACGATTCTATTCAAAAATGCTCCAAGTTTATTTGACTGGCTGTTTCAAAAAAATTCTTATGCAACGCTAAATTACTTATAATTTCGCTTATAAATCTTTGTACACTCCTTCTAAAATCAGCGGCGAGTTTTGGAACAAACACTTGCCATATTTCTTGTCCATTATACTTTAACAACACTACGCCACAATTTACTATAGAATTATCAAGGTCATTTGTTAAATTATCAACGCAAGAATCTATAAAATGACTCTCATTATTTATTTGTTCCTTACTAAATGTATTACTCCCCGCATGATAAATTTTGAAAGGTCTTTCTGATGGCAAAAATTCATGAGACAAACCACACCTCAACTCTTTATACATTTCTGGGTGTGCATTTGATAGGTTCTTATACTCATTTCCCATATAGGAAAAGAATTTTTTAAATCTCTCTACTGAAGCTGTTTTAAGCTGACCATTTATACACTGAGAGCATCCCGTGCACGTAACGCCTTTTCTTATATGTGGCTTAATATTACCACTAGAATCTTTCTGAAAATATCCAATATAAAATGCACCTAATGTCTCGATATAATTAAACAACCCTAAAGCAACTAAGAATTGTGCCTGGGCAAGATATAAGGCTAATTCGGAATCGCCGTACATCCATCCTGCAAATTCTTTGAATTTATTAAATTGTTTCTGTTGTTCTTGAATCATACATAAAATCGAAATCTAACTGTGGATAACTTATTTGGACTTTCTATTCATTTTCTATTATACTATAGTTAGAAACATAAAGTCAATTATCTATGCTCACAAAACGCCAAAAACAAGTTCTTGATTTCATCACTAAGTACCAAAAAAGCAAGGAGTACGCTCCCTCGCTTGAGGATATATGCAAAAAATTTAAACTTGCTTCCGTTTCTACGGCGCATTTTCATGTTTCCAAACTCCGCGATGCAGGGTATCTATCTAAAGAAAAAAATAAACCTCGCGCCATTGATGTTATGAAGCGGGAAGAAATAATAAAAATTCCTATCATGGGTACTATCGCCGCCGGCCGACCCATAGAAGCAATAGAGGTTCCAAGTGAGACGATTACGGTAACTAAAAACGAAATCGGCAAGTTCGGCAATCATTATGCTTTACGCGTTCAAGGTAACAGCATGATTGACGATGGGATTTTCGACGGCGATATCGTTGTAATTCGCAAACAAGAAACTGCCGACAATGGCCAAACCGTAGTAGCAATTATTGATGATAATGAAGCTACCCTTAAGAAAATTTATAGAGAAAAGTCTCGTATTAAATTACAGCCGGCGAATCAAGAGATGTTGCCGATTTACCGTAAAGAAGTAGAAGTGCGAGGTGTTGTAGTCAAAATCGTTAGAAATTTAGAAAATGGCACTCGAGACAGTACACTTACCTATAAGAAAAAAATCTTTTTAGATCGTATAAAAAGCTCTAACCCAAATAGTCAAAATAAATACAAAAGAGTTGTTCTTTCCCCGATTAGATATGCTGGAGGAAAAAGTTTGGCGGTTGGACATGTTATTGAGCTATTACCGGAAAATACAAAAAGGGTCGTTTCGCCATTCTTTGGCGGCGGTTCAATTGAAATAGCCATGAGTAAAGAGTTGGGTTTGGAGGTCATTGGCTATGATATTTTTGACATTCTTTGCAATTATTGGAAATTTCAAATAGAAAAACCGAAACTTCTTTATAAAAAATTGAAAGAGTTAAAACCCAATAAAAAAACATTTGAAAAAATAAGATTGATTTTAAATGATGTTTGGAAGAAGAAAATAAAACTAGATCCACTGGCTTTGGCGGTTTATTATGTTTATAACTTTAACTTATCCTATGGGCCGGGGTTTATGGGCTGGTCGTCGGATATTTACTTGAACGACAAAAAATACAAAAGAATAATAGAAAACATACGAGATTTTGACCCGAAAAATCTAAAAGTAGAATGTGCGGATTTCCAAGAGGTAATTAAAAATCACCCCAACGACTTTCTTTATTGCGACCCACCTTATTATATTGGTAAAGATTCAAAAATGTTTAGAGGAATTTATCCAATGAGAAATATCCCCGTTCACCACAACGGATTTCACCATGAGGCCTTGAGAGATTTATTAAAAAATCACAAAGGAGGTTTTATACTTTCGTATAATAACTGCCCAACAATAAAAGAATACTATAAAGAATTTAAACAACTCTTCCCCACCTGGCAATATACTATGGGCCAAGGAGAAACGAGAATAGGGTTAAATAGGAAAAATGGTAACGGTAATCATATAAAAGAATCTCACGAAATAATTATTTTCTGCCCACCGAAAAAATAGAACCCGTCTCCGAAATCCAATCTCTGCTATAACACGATTTTATTCCGCCTTATTACGAACTTCACATTTTTTATGAATTGAATATATGGTAAAATCAAGTAAAATAAAATAAGCAATATGAATTATGAATATTGATATTAAAAAGATAAAGAGTTTTAATGACGAATCGGAAATAATCAACAAAATTATTGTTGGTGATTGTTTAGAAGTAATGAAAAAAATCAAAGACAATACCTTTGATATTATTTTTGCCGACCCACCCTACAACATGCAATTACAAAATGAGTTATACCGACCAAACAACACGAAAGTTGATGGTGTTGATGATGAATGGGATAAATTTAATGGCTTCGAACATTATGACGAATTTTCAAAAGCGTGGTTAAGAGAAGCTAAAAGAGTTTTGAAAAAAAATGGGACAATTTGGGTTATTGGTTCTTATCATAATATTTTTCGCGTAGGAAATATTATGCAAGATATGGGCTACTGGATTTTGAATGATGTCCACTGGATAAAATCAAATCCAATGCCAAATTTTAAAGGCGTAAGACTGACTAACGCAAGCGAAACTTTGGTTTGGGCAGTAAAAGACAAAAAAGTAAAAAACTACACTTTCAATTATGAGGAAATGAAAAAACATAATTATGGCAAACAGATGAGAAATGATTGGTATTTCGCTATTTGCAACGGCGCGGAAAGATTAAAAGACGAAAAAGGCGTTAAGGTTCATTCTACTCAAAAACCGCTTCCTTTACTTGAAAGAATAGTGCTTGCTTCCACAAAAAAGGGCGATTTAGTTTTTGATCCGTTTGGCGGAACTTGCACAACCGGCGTTGCGGCTTATAAGCACGGACGAAATTTTACAATGGTTGAAAAAGATGAAAATTATGTTGATTGGGCGTTAAAAAGATTTAAGAATTTTCAAAATCAATTAACAGGAATTTAATAATATGGAAAACAATAAAATCAAAAAACTTATTAAAGAATCTGTATTGAAGCTGATAAATAACACGACAGCTGATACTAAAATTGAAAAAATAATCGGCAAACACGAAGTCAAAACGCATTTTGTCCCGATTAGATACAGAATTTTTGGCGGATTGCTTCAATCTCTAAACATTCAATTTGGAAACTTTATAGAAGTTTTAATGCGGAGAATAATTGAGGAAGAGAAACAGCTTGAGATTGTTAATGAAATTTCCGGCAAGAAAAATGTTTTGCTTCCTTTAGCAAAGGAAACCGATTCGTTGATTGACCGCTTTATTTCCGATAGACAAAATAATAACGATAATAAACTTTCTGAAAAATTTGAACAGTTATTGAAAAATATTGTCACAAACCAGCAATCCGCCGAAAATTTAATCACCACCAAGCACGATGTAGATGTTTTATTTAAGGACAAAAGAAACGGCATTTATTACTATGTTGAGCTGAAATATAATGACGACCACGACACAGGGAAATTTGTTGATATAAACAGAAAATTTATAAAAACTTACGCCGGTTTAGTCAAAAACCTTGACGTTAAGGACACAAAACAATTAAAACCAATTCTTTACTATCTCAACCGAAAAATAATGAAAGGCAATATTTATGTGCCGGAAAAGACGCATATTTATCGCGGCGAAAAACTTTTTAAGGAATTTTTGACAATAAAATATGACGATCTTGATAAATATTTAAAAAATGTCAGCGAGGACAAGGAAGTCGTCGTAATCTTTGATAATCTTTATAAAAAAATAAGATATGGAAAATAAGCAAAAACATTTAGTTATCCGTGCAAATTGCGAGAAGAAGATGCCACCGAATACAAGCGTTATATGAAAACTGTTATCAGGGGGAAAAATTATAATTTTGGCATAGTGGCAGACGGAAAGAAATTTTATATTAAAGCACTACATCTCGCCTCTTTAAGATTTTCGTTCATTAACAATCTTAATACGATTTTGTCTGAATTTAATATTAGTGTTGATGATAAAAGAGTTTCTGAATCTCAGTGGATTATATCTGGAAAACAAAGCGATTTATTTTTTAAAAAAGCGGCGCAATTTTTACTAAATAAAAATTGCCGTAATTATATTGAGAGAAAATTGGACGAAGATAGAGAATGTGGAGAATGGGAAAATTTCTAAAAAATCAAAATCGAACATTATTAAAAGAAGCGAGCACAAATGATTTTAAGATTATTCTAAAATAGATATGGACAGTAAGCAAAAAGACGAAATAATTTTTTCTGTAACAGTTAAGGATTTGCAAAACGAAGCAGTCAATCGAATTGGCAGAAAATTAAATGATGATGAGCTATATACTGCCGGTAAGGGGATAGATTGGGGTTTATCTTTTGATATCGAAACAGTTTTTAAAACGGCGATAGAAGAAGCTGTTTATAAAAACGGCTAAGCCGATAACAATGTGCTAAATCTTGGTTGCCTTAGCGCAAAATCACCGATTTTAATTGCCGTTTTTACATCTTTGATATTCACAAAATTACTTTAAGAAAAAATTGATATCTTTTTTATAAATCCGCGCAAATTCCTTCAGCGCGACAATATCAACCCGCCTTTGTCCCGCCTCAACCTTTGAGATATGAGATTGAGTCTTGCCGAGCGATTACTTCCTAAACCCTGTGCCCACAGGAATGAGTTTACCGATAATCACATTCTCTTTGAGACCTCGAAGTCTGTCTTCTTTGCCCTCCAAAGCTCCCTTGATAAGAACGCGGGATGTTTCTTGGAAAGAAGCAGACGAAAGGAAGCTGTCGGTCGTCAAAGACACTCTGGAAATGCCAAGTAAAATTTGAACTTCTTTGGCCGGTTTTTTATTTTCTTTTTTCAATCTTGCGTTTTCTTCCAAAAAGATTGATTTTTCTATAATTTCCCCTGAAGAAAATTTAGAATCGCCGGAGTCTTTAATTCGCAAACGAGAAAACATCTGGCAGCAAATTACCTCAATGTGCTTGTCGTGAATTAAAGCGCCCTGAGAAACATAGATTTTTTGAATTTCTTTAACGATATAGCGCTGGGTTTCATCTTTCCCAACCAATCTAAATAAATCTTTCAGATCTAAGCTTCCTTCGCAAAGCGGCTGGCCCGCCTTAACATCTTGACCAACCGCAACTAAAATTGCGGTTTTTACAGGAATCTTATATTCCGAGATTTCCCCTTTTTCCATCTCGCCTTTAGCCTTTAGACTTTCGCCTTTAGACTTTAGATTTTCGCCTTTTGCCTTAACCCTTATAATTCTCTCTGGCGTAATTTCTAAAACTTTTCCATCAGCAATGGCAATTTCCGCTTTCCCGCCCGGGACTCTTGCTTCAAAGACCTCCTGAACCCTGGGAAGACCGAAAGTAATATCTCCGCCAGCCACTCCTCCCGTATGGAAGGTTCTCATTGTTAATTGGGTGCCCGGCTCCCCGATTGACTGGGCGGCAACAATGCCCACTGCTTCCCCTAATTTTACCAATTTATTGCTTCCCAAATCCCAGCCATAGCATTTTTGGCAGACCCCTCTCATTGTTTTACAGCTCAAAATACTCCTAACTTTTACTTTTTCAATTTTGGCTTTTACTATTTCATCCGCTATTTTCCAGTCAATAACTTCACCGCTTTTAACAATCGTATCTTTAGAATTTGGACTTTGGACTTTTTCCATAGCCACTCTGCCCAATATCTTGTAAACAAAATTCTGGCCGATATCGTCTGCTTCTTTTCTGAAAATAATTTTTCCTTCTTCATCCCCGCAATCCTCTTCAGTGGTTACTACGTCATGAGCGACATCCACCAGTCTTCTTGTAAGGTAGCCTGCGGTAGATGTTCTTAGGGCAGTGTCGGCTGTTCCTTTTCTGGCGCCATGGGTGGAAATAAAATATTCCAATACAGCCAGCCCCTCCTTGAAAGAACTTTTTACCGGCAATTCAATAATTTGGCCCGCGGGATTGATCACCAAACCCTTCATTCCCGCCATTTGAACGGGTTGAGACCAAGAACCCTTAGCTCCCGACTCAATAATCTGAAAGACGGAGCCGTCTTTCGGCAAGGTTTTCGGAACCAAAATCTCAATCTCTGTTTTTACCCTGTTCCATATCTCAATCACCCGGTTGGATTTCTCCTCTTTGGATAATAATCCTCTTTTGAAGTGCTCCGTTATTTTTTCTATTTCTTTTTCCGCTTCAGCCATAATTTTTCCTTTTTGCGGCGGGATAATCAAATCATCCATTCCCCAAGAAACGCCCGAGAACGTGCTATACTCGAATCCAATTTCTTTTATTGCGTCTAAAGTTTCTTTTACTTTTTCTATCGGGTATTTTCCGTAGATATCGCTTACCATTTTTTCCAAATCCTTTGATTTTATTTCGGAATTTTGGAAAGGATAGTCATTGGGCAGAGAGCTGTTAAAAATAATCCTTCCCGCGCTGGTTTCCACCAGTTCATCTACCGAAGCTTTAGCTGAGGTGGAAAAGAAGGAATCTTCTTTGACCTTAATCCTTACCTTAATTTTTGCTTTAATGTAAACGTCTCCAAACTCAATGGCTAATAACGCTTCTTCAGAAGAGCCGAAAATTTTTCCTTCTCCTTTAGCCCCCTCTTTTAACCTGGTAAGCCAGAAACATCCCAAGGCGGCATCCTGATAAGGAGTCACAACCGGCAGCCCGGTGGCCGGCTTTAAAAAATTAAGAGAAGACAACATTATTTCTCTGGCTTCTTTTTGAGCCATATCGGATAGAGGCACGTGGACAGCCATTTGGTCGCCGTCGAAATCAGCGTTAAATGCCTTGCACGCCAAGGGATGAAGCTGAATTACTTCTCCCTCAATTAACAAAGGGTAGAACGCCTGTATGCCCAAACGATGAAGAGTGGGGGCCCTATTTAATAAAATCAGCTTCTCTTTAACCACTTCTTCTAAAATCGCCCAAACCTCATCAGTCTCTTCCTCGATCAACCTTGAAGCGCCCCTTACATTGTAGGCCAATTCTTTGTCTAAAATCCTTTTAATGACAAATGGTTTGAAAAGTTCCAAAGCCATTTTCTTTGGCAAGCCCACTTGATCAAATTTCAAGTCAGGCCCCACAACAATTACCGACCTGCCGGAATAATCAACTCTTTTTCCCAGGAGGTTTTGCCTAAATCTGCCCTGTTTGCCTTTTAATATATCAGCCAATGATTTTAAAAGCCGCTTTCCGCCGGTAGTGGCCGTGGTTGTGGTTCCCTTTCTCATTCCGTTGTCAATTAAAGCGTCAACCGCTTCCTGGAGCATTCTTTTCTCGTTCCTGACAATAACTTCCGGCGCGCCTATTTCTAAAAGATATTTAAGCCGGTTGTTTCTGTTGATAACCCTGCGATAGAGATCGTTCAAATCCGAAGAAGCGTATCTTCCGCCATCCAGCTGGACCATCGGCCTTAAATCGGGAGGAAGCACCGACAAAACCGTTAGAAACATCCATTCCGGCTTAATTCCCACTTTTTGCATTCCCTGGAGCATCCGCAATCTCGTCAGTATTTTTCTTTTTTGGGCCGGCTGAACTGTTATTGCCTCTTCTTTTAATTTGTCTATTTGTTTTTTAATGTCAATTTTCTCTAATGTCTTTCTTAATACTTCTGCTCCGGTTCCCGCTGTAAAAACTTCCCCGTATTTCAGAGAAAGACGATGATATTCCGTTTCTGATAAAATTTTTGACGGTTTTAAATTTAAAAGTTCTTCTTTTGCCGCATTTCGCGCCGCATTCAGCTCACCTATATTAATCTTTCCGGTTTTTTGCTTTTCCTTGCCCACCGAAGCCTTGACGAAAGCGGGGTTTTCCTTGCCCACCGTAGTCCCTCTTGCAATCGGGACGGAAGTTTTGGCTGGAACAAGAACTTTTAGCTTTGCTTTGTATTCTTTCTCAATTTCCTCCAGCACTTTTTTCCTCGCGTCTTCATTCACGCTGATAACAATGTAAGCCGCAAAATAAATCACTTTTTCCAATTGCTGCATAGGCAAATCCAAAACCATACCCAACCTTGAGGGAATTCCTCTCAAAAACCAGATATGAGAGCAAGGGGTGGCCAGTTTTATATGACCAATTCTTTCTCTTCTTACTTGGGCTTTCGTCACCTCCACCCCGCATCTGTCGCAAACTACTCCCTTATACCTGATTCTTTTATATTTCCCGCAATAACATTCAAAATCCTTAGTGGGACCAAAAATCTTTTCGCAAAACAGCCCGTCTTTTTCCGGCCTTTGAGTCCGGTAATTTATGGTTTCAGATTTTTGGACTTCGCCGCGGGACCAGCCTAAAATATCCTCGGGCGAGGCAAGCTTTATTCTGATTGCTTCTATGTCTTGTACACGCATAAATTAGCTACGAATTACGAATTTTATACGAATATACGGGATTCTCTACGAATTACGAATTTTATACGAATATACGAATACGTTTTCGTATATCCAAATGTTTAACATTCCATGTTGCACAAATTTCTAATTTTTAATTTCCTTAAAGTTTCTCCTTCACTTCCACATTAAGCCCTAATGATTTCAATTCCGCCACCAGCAGATTAAACGAGGCGGGAATGTTCGGACTTCTAATTTCCTCTCCTTTTAAGATTGCTTCGTATGTAGCCGCTCTGCCGGGTACATCGTCTGATTTAATTGTAAGCATCTCCTGAAGAGTGTAAGCTGCTCCATAACCCTCCAGCGCCCAAACCTCCATTTCGCCAAATCTCTGACCGCCAAACTGGGCCTTTCCACCCAAGGGCTGCTGGGTAATCAAAGAATAAGGACCAATACTCCTCATATGGATTTTATCTTCAACCATATGAATCAGCTTCATCATATACATATTCCCCACAGTGACTTTTTCCGGAAAAGGAAGGCCTGTTTTCCCGTCATATAAAACAATCTTCCCGTCTTCCGGCAGCCCCGCGGCTTTCAATTCTTTTTTAATGTCCTTTTCTGTTGCCCCGGCCAAAGAAGGAGTAACGGCCTGGTACCCTAATTTCTTTGCCGCAAAACCCAAATGGGTTTCCAATATCTGGCCGATATTCATCCTTGAAGCGACGCTGATGGGATTTAAAATAATATCAACCGGCGTCCCGTCTTCCATAAACGGCATTTCCTCAACAGGCAGAACTTTAGAAACAACGCCTTTGTTTCCATGCCGGCCGGCTAACTTGTCTCCGGCATTAATTTTTCTAATTTGGGCTATTGTCACCTCAATTTTTTTGAGCACGCCCGGCTCCAATCTGTGTTCGGTTTCCCGCGAAAATATTTTTACCCCGATCACCCTTCCCTTTTTTCCGTGCTCCATCAGTAAGGAAGTGTCTTTTACTTCCCTTGCTTTTTCTCCAAAAATCGCCCTCAATAATCTTTCTTCTGCGGTAAGGTCAGCTTCTCCTTTAGGAGAAATTTTTCCGACCAAAATATCGTTCGGCCACACCTCTGCTCCAACCCTGATAATTCCTTCCTCATCCAAATCCTTTAATTTTTCTTCCGAAACGTTTGGAATATCGGAAGTCGTAAGTTCGGGCCCTAATTTTGTTTCCCTCACATCGCAAGAAAAACTTTCAATATGGATTGAAGTATAAATATCGTCTTTCACCAATCTTTCGGAAAGAATAATCGCATCTTCAAAGTTGTGTCCCCGCCAGAGAAGGAACGCCGCCAAAACATTTTGACCCAAAGCCAAACAGCCATTGGAAATAGCTCCTCCGTCAGTCAAAACATCTCCCTTTTTTACAGCCTGTCCTTTTTTGACAATTGGTTTTTGGTGAAAGCAAGTATATTGATTAGTCCTGATAAATGTCCTCAAATTATAAACTTTTAACTTTAGACTTTTGCCTTTAGGCTTTATCGCAATATGTTTTGCGTCCACCTCAATAACTATTCCGTCTTCTTCAGCCAGTATGACTTGCCCCGAATCCCTTGCCACTATTTCTTCAACGCCGGTAGAGACCACGGGCGGTTCAGGATTAAGCAAGGGCACAGCCTGCCTCTGCATATTTGAACCCATCAAGGCGCGATTAGCATCGTCATTCTGTAAGAAAGGAATGCAAGAAGTGGCAATAGATATGCACTGCTCGGCAGAAACGTCAATAAAATCAATTTTATCTTTTTCAATTTCTCCGGGTTCTCCTTTGATTCTGGCCTCAACTTTTTGATTGACGATAAATCCCTTTTCGTCAACAGCTATGGCTCCTGAAGCAATGTTATATTGTTCTTCTTCGTAAGCGTTGAGGTAATGAACTTCCGAAGTGATTTTTCCTTTTTCTACTTTGAAATAAGGCGTTTCTAAAAAGCCGTAAGGATTAACTTTTGCAAAAGAAGCCAAGTGGCCAACCAATCCGATATTAGCTCCTTCTGGAGTTTGGATGGGGCAAATTCTGCCGTAATGAGATGGCTGAACATCCCTCACCTCAAACCCTGCCCTTTCTCTGGCGAGCCCTCCGGGACCCGTTGCCGATAATCTTCTTTTATGCTCAACTTCAGCTAAAGGGTTTTCATTGTCCATAAACTGGGACATCTGGCTTGAGGTAAAAAACTCTTTCACCACCGCCATAAAAGGCCTGGGGTTTATCAGCTGAACCGGAGCCAAAGTATGAATATCCAAAGTAGACATTCTGTCTTTGATAATTCTATCCATCCTCATCAATCCCACCCTCAACCTGTTAATCAGCAATTCATTTAAAGTTCTTACTCTTCTATTTCCCAAATGGTCAATTTGGTCCGGCTTTGCCTCGGGATCGTTATTTAGCCGGATTATTTCTTTTATAACCTCCGCCACATCCTCTGGCTTTAACGCCCTGTCCTTTACAGAGACTTCGTCTCTTTCTGAAGATTTTGAAGATTTCTCCGCCTTCGTACTTCGTAATTTAGGAAGCCTCTGCCACATCCTCCACCTCCCGACTTTTGAAACATCGTATCTTTCAAAATTAAAAAACATATTCTCAATAAGCTCTCTGGCGGTGTCTGGGGTGGCCAAGTCCCCGGGCCTCAATCTCTGGTAAACCTCGATAAGAGCTTCTGCCTGATTATGGGTCGGGTCTTTTTTGAGCGTCTCTTCAATAAATTTGATTTCTCCTTTATCTACATCCTGAAAAAGTTCGCGAAGCTTCTGGTCGCTGTCAAAGCCAAAAGCCCGCAAAATAGCGGTTGCCGCCACTTTTCTTTTGCGGTCAATTTTGACCCCGATGAATCCGGAGGCCTCTGTTTCAAATTCCAGCCAAGCGCCCCGATTAGGAATAATTTTTGCCCCAAAACAATTTCTTCCCTGAATATTTTGGGCGGTGAAAAAAGCTCCCGGCGAACGGATTAATTGCGAGATAGCGACTCTTTCCACTCCGTTAACAATAAAAGTCCCCCTCTCTGTCATTAGGGGAAAATCAGTTAAAAAAACCTCCTGTTCTTTAATCTCTTTGGTTTTAAGATTAACCAGCTTTGTCCTGACCCTTATTGTCGCCTCGTAAGAATCGTTGTTTTCTTTTGCCTCCAAATCTGTCTTGTATTTTGGGTTGTCTAATTTATAATCCAAAAACCAAAGCTCCAGTTCTTTGCCGGAGTAATCCTTTATGGGAGAAACCTCCTGAAATAATTCTTTCAGGTCTTTTTCCCAAAAAGTTTTCCAGTTGTCTTTTTGGACAGCCAATAAATAAGGGACGGGCAGAGAAACTTTTGCCTTCCCAAAATTTTTAACCGGCATTTTCTGCATAGAAGCGCCTTATTGTTAATTAATAATAAATGTAGCTGCTTATATGAGCGAGGCAACAAATTTTCAGAGTAAACTTCGGAAACGTAAGGAGAATTGTTCTTGTTGCATTTTTAAGGCAAGCGAGGCAGAATTATGAGGGGTGCACTGCGCAGTCCCGCCCACTACTAATGGCGAAGAGAACTTCGTTCTCTTCTTCACCTTCGTCCCGCACCCGAATCATAATGAAGGGTGGAGAAGAGCAAATGCTCTTCGACTGGCGGGACTCGGTATATGATTTATCTCCTAAAGTAAGGAGGCGGGACGAGCAAT
>JAUSLA010000049.1 GCA_030646565.1 bacterium | reverse complement strand
GACAAAAAATGGGCAAAAACTGCTCCTAATTTAGAATTGTATTATATGCAAAGAGGAGTGAAAAAGAAAGATGGATTAAGGTATGACATTACCGTAATTCCATCAAAAATGCTGGGAAAAGAATTTGTCAAAACGAAAGGCCACGAGCATTCTGAAAATTACGGCGAGATTTACACCGTGCTTGAAGGAACAGCTCTTTATCTTGTGCAGGAATATAAAGATAAAAAAATTAAAGACGTGTACGCGGTAAAAGCTAAAAAAGGAGAGGCTGTTATCATTCCGCCCGGCTACGGCCATGTAACTATAAATCATGCAAAGAAAAAACTGGTTGAGGCAAATTGGCTGGATGAAAAATGTAAGAATGTCTATGATTTATTTGTTAAAAATGAAGGAGCGTGTTATTTTTACACGAAAAATGGCTGGATTAAAAACAAAAACTATAAATTCGCGCCGAAATTGCGTTTTGAAAAACCGCTGAAAAAAGCGCCAAAAAACCTAAATTTTCTTCACTGAGCTTTTATGCAATAAAAGCGAAAGTAAAGAAGAAAGTTTAACTCTATTCGCCCATGGATAACGCTGTCAAAAAAGCCATCATTCCAATAGCCGGTTTGGGAACAAGATTTCTGCCCCTAAGCAAGATTCTGCCAAAAGAACTCTGGCCTTTGGCCGATAAGCCGGTTTTGCAATATATTCTGGAAGAAGTTTTGAAATCCGGAATAAAAGAAGTAATTTTTGTTACGAGGCCGGAAAAAAAATTGATTCTGGATTATTTTCAAAAAAGAATAACGTCAAACCAAATTCTAAAATCGCGGCATAGAACTCATTTTCAGGAAGAATTGAAAAATCTGGAAAACCTTTGCCAAAAAATATCTTTTACAACGGTTTTTCAAAAAAAACCTTTGGGCGATGGGAACGCTCTTTTACAAACCGCGAAACTGGTTAGAAAAGAAAATTGCGCGGCCTTGTGGTCTGATGATGTTGTTGAATCAAAAATACCCTGTCTCTTGCAATTGATAAAAGTATTCCAAAAATATAAAAAGCCCGTGATAGCCCTTTATCGCGTGCCCAAAGAAAGTTTCAAATTTTACGGAATGGTAAAGGTAAAAAAAGTTGCGCCAAGAACCTACAAAATTTTAAAAATAAAGGAAAAACCTTCTAATGTTAAAGAATCCCCATCCAATCTGGCTATTGTTGGCAAATATATTCTCACCCCCGAGGTATTTAATTGGCTGAAAAAATTTCCTAAAAACGAAAAAGGCGAATTGATCACTGGAGAGGTCTTGGCAAAAGCAATTGAAAGCGGCGAAGATGTGTATGGCTACGAGTTTGAAGGAAAATGGCTGGAATGCGGCAATAAACTCGCTTACTTGAAATCCAATCTCTATCTTTCCCTAAAACATCCCCAATTCGGCAAAGAGCTGAAAAAATTTCTAAAAAATCAAAACTAAGCGTTACTTTTCTTAGCTTTTATCTTTGTTATATAGTATTATAAATTAACTATACTACTCTTGATGAACGCGGACGTGATGGAACCGGTAGACATCTTGGTTTCAGGAACCAAGGGGCGCAAGCCCGTGAGAGTTCGACTCTCTCCGTCCGCACCAGTAAGAAAAAGTCAAAGAGTTTTGGTTCTCCTCGCCCCTTATAAGCATTATCTCTTTAATTTATGATAGTTTTTACCAAACACGCTAAGGATAAATTTGAAGTTTTAAAAAGGCACAAATTTTTAATCACTGAGAAGCAAGTTTTAAAAACCATAGAAAGACCCGATTTAATTGATAAATCGAGATTGCCGCTTCTAATTGCTCAACGAAAAATTGACGGAAGCCATATTTTAAGGGTAGTATATAAAAAAGAATTCGGTGTTATAAAAATCATTACATTTTACCCTGGTAGAAAAAAACAATATGAAAAACAAAAATAAAGTAAAACTTTCATACGAGCCGGAAGCGGACGTCTTAATGTGGGAAATTACCGACAAACCAATTGATTATGCTAAAGAAATTGGCAATGTTATTGTCCATTTCACTAAAAATAATACCCCAGTTTTAATTGAAATTTTAGAAGCCAGCAAATTTTTAACCGGAGTAAAAAATCTTGTCGAAAAAACTCAAATCTCGATCAAGGAGACTATCTTGACTCCGTAGATAAAATGTTTCATTTCAAAAATAAAGGTTTCACCCTTATTGAGCTACTGGTAGTTATTGCTGTAATTGGCCTTTTAGCCAGCATTGTTTTGGTGAGCATGAAAAATGTTAGAGCCAAGGCAAGAGATGCAAAAAGATTATCGGATATGAAACAAATTGTGTTGGCTCTCCAGTTGTATCATGATAAATATGAAAAGTATCCGGGATCTACATCTAGTTATGGAGAGGCTGAAGTGATTTGCGGCGGCTGGGACACTTCTAATGTAGACAATGATGGCGATGGAAAACCCTTTATTGAGCCGCTGGTTGATGAAAAATTAATGGGGGGTGTTCCCAAAGATCCAATTGGCACTGGAAACTGCGGCGGCTATGAATATCGTTACTACAGATATTCAGTCGGAGGGTACGGCTGTGATGCTTCGCGCGGCGATTACTTCGTTTTGGGGATTAACAACATGGAAACCAGCGGGAATCCCTATCCAAAAAGTCCCGGCTGGAGTTGCCCTTCGCGGAATTGGCAACCCGAATTTGACTGGGTAATTGGAGGATTTGAAAAGTAATTCCTCTTGGCGGCTTGGGCGAAGTCGGAAGAAATATGATGCTCTTTGAATGGTTCGATAAATCCCTCGACCCTGAGCTCGGGACCGAAGGGCTCACCGCAAGTGAGAAAATTTAAACATAATCAACCTAAGGGTGTT
>JAUSLA010000048.1 GCA_030646565.1 bacterium | reverse complement strand
GAGGGAATAAATCAATCTCAAAGTGATTTTTATTGGGAGAATAAGGTTAGGGAACAGGGTTATAAAAAGCCGGGAGAAGAAACAGTGGTAGTTCTGCCGGCAGAAGAAGAAAAAACAGTCGCAGATAAAGAACCAAAAAGTTTCTGGAGGAAGTTTTTGGAAAAAATTGGGTTTTAGTTTAATTGCGGGTATGGTTCAGTGGTAGAACGCGACCTTCCCAAGGTTGAGATACGGGTTCGATTCCCGTTACCCGCTCCACAATTAGAAAGTCAAATCTTGGAGTATCTTTACGATTTCACACGAACTTATTTTATCAGAAATTCTTGACAAAAATCAGTGCCCGCCCCGCCAACGGCGGGGCGGGCAAGAAAACCCGTCGGCTCGCGGGCAAAAAATGGAGGGGTTTCAGGGGAGGAAATTTTTGCCCGCTCGCCGAAAATCTCACAAAAATTTTCTGTTAATTCCAAACGAACCGAAAAATCGAACCTTGCATTTTTAATACAAGTTTCTTATACTAATGTAAGTAGGCATTGATGGTCTTTCAAGGTTAACAAATATAAAATTAAAAAGGAGAAAAAATTATGAAACATCAAAAATTAAACCCCGTTAGAAATCAAAGATTTTCTAACGGGGTAAACAAAGGAATTATATTTTCAATTAGTCTTTTAATTCTTGGTTTCGTCTTTACGGGCACAGCTTTTGCCCAAGGGGGGCAAATAGAGTTCATTAAACAACGCATAACAACAGATTCAGCTTATCAGGGGAATCCTGCTATCTATGGTAACTACATCGTGTGGGACGACCACAGAAACGGAAACTCGGATATTTACATGTATAACTTAGCTACTGGAATAGAATCTCGGATAACTACAAATCCAGCATCTCAATTTTATCCTAATATACATGGTAACTATATTGTATGGTTAGATTCTCGAAATGGTGGCTATGATGTTTATGGCTATGACTTATCTACTGGAACAGAAAGGCGGATAACCTCATACACAGCATC
>JAUSLA010000034.1 GCA_030646565.1 bacterium | reverse complement strand
ACTCTTTTTGTTTTAATATACCAGTTTTCTATATTATTAAAACGTTTGGAAGGGTCGGCAATGATTTTAGCGTCTATTCCTTTTATTTCTTTTGAGACAAAATAAAGATAATCGGAGGTGTACAAAAAGACGGCGGGAGCTGAAGCAATTAAAAGTTCTTGGAACTTCTCCAAGTCCATTTTTCTTTCTTTTTCGTTAAGGGTCTCTCGGGCATTTTCCAGCAGCTTGTCGGATGTTTTATCCGCGTAATTGGTTAAGTTCAGTCCCGGGCTTTTTGTTTGGGAAGAATGCCAAAAAGGATATGGGTCTGGAATCATTCCCAGGACCTCGCCAAAAAGAAGAATCTCGTAATTTCTCGGTTTTATTACTTCTTCTCCGGGATTTGAAGCGTCGAAAATATTTATATCCAGTTGAACGCCAATCGCTTCCCATTGTTTTTTCAGCAGTTGAGCAATATCTTTTAAAGCCGGCTGGTCTACGGTAGAGATAGAAAAAGAAAGCGATTTTTTTTCTTCGATCGGAGAGGCGCACAAAGCATTTAACTTGTTTCTGGTGGCTTTTAATACTTCGCCCGTTCCTTGTGTCAGTCCCTGCGGATCAAGAATCTCTGTTTTGTATTTATTCTGAAAAGCAATTACAGCTTTTTTAGTGGCAGCTCCAAAAATTCCGGTAATCTCACCTCCGGGGTAAATGTCAGGTCCGCCAGCTGGCGGATTTGCCAGGCATTTTTGCAATTCTTTCACTTCCTGGCCTTGGGATCCTAATCTTAAACTGCTTTGGAATTGAAAAGCGGAAGTTTTTTTGACAACCTTGCTTCTTATGCCGTTTTCTATTTTAGTATAGCCAGCCTCTTCCAGAAGTTTTTTAGCAAGTTCGGGATTAAAGCCATATGTTTTTTTTGGCTCCTCAAATCCGTAGATTTCAGGCAAAATAGGGGAATCAACAGCTTTTCCGTTTCCCAGCAAAACCTTGTCAATTATTTCCTTTTTGTCGGTGGCATAGTTTAAAGATAGCCTGATTTTATTTTCAGAAAGAGCGTTTGCTTTTTCCGGATTAAAAAATAAGGCAAAATATCTCGGCAAGGAAAAATGATATTCCGAAGAACTTTTCACCTTAACGTCTTTATACTTTTGTATTGTGAACAGGGAAAAACCTTTAACTTCCCCCGAATTAAAGGCCTTGATTAGCTCGTCTTCAAGAGCAAAAAAATATAGAATTATTTTAGAGATATAGGGTCTGTTTCCGGCTGAATAAGGATTAATGGCAAGCTCCATTGATTTAATGTTGCCTTTTTGGTCCTGATTCAATTCTTTTAACTTGTAAGGGCCGGAACCCACGGGTTTTAGATTGTATATGGAGAGAGGGAAGTTTTGAGAGGACACCTCTTCCCAAATATGCTTTGGCAAAATTTTCAGGGTGGTGTTTTCCAAAAAAACAGCGGAAGAATTTTCCAGCTCAAAGCTTAAAGACAAGTCCGACAGTTTTTTAACTTTTACCCCTATCCAGTTCGGCCTTATAGGGCTTTTCAAGGAAGGGTTTTGGATGGCTTTTATCGTAAAAATCACGTCATCCGCAGTGAGGGGCTGACCGTCAGACCAAAAGAGATTTTCTTTTAAATAAAATTCATAGACTCTTCCGTCTTCGGAGATTTCGTATTTTTTTACTAAATCGGGGACAATTTTTCCTGTCCCGTCATACTTCATCAGACCCGAATAAATTAATTCTATCAAATCGCGGTCGGTGTCAAAAGAGGCTGCGTAAACAGGGTTAATGAAGCGGGGAGATCCCACTATTCCTTCAACGTATGAGCCGCCTTCAGTCGGCGCTATTTTTGTGTTTTTCCAGTAAATCGTAAGAGAGAGGGCGGTAAAACTAACCAAGAATACGCCAAGGAAAACAAAAAAGCAAATTTTTTCTTTTTTGCCAAGAATCTTAAAAAACTGCCTCCATTGGGACTTTGCAGGCCATTTTTGAATAGAAAAAAGACCCCTTATTGGCGGGGCGATGAGAATCTTATTCTCATCTTCCCCTTCACTTTCATCCCGCTCTGCGGGACTAATTTTCGAGGGATTAAACATTTAAAGAATGAGATGTAGAATCGCCAAAACAATAAAAAGCGCTCCGCAAGCCACCGTTGCCCAAAAAAGTTTTTTTTGAAATCCTCTTCTCGTTGCGTAGAACCCGCCTTCCTGGCCGAAAGCCGAACCCAAAGCCGTTCCTCTCTGCTGAAAGAGAATTAATACCATCAAAAGAAAAGCTATAACAACTTGAGCTAAAGTTAAATATTGAGCCATAAATCAAGCTTCCGAAGGAAGCGAAGATGAGTCAAAGAAGATAAATCTTCTTTTCCACCTGCGTCCCACTTTGTGGGACTTGGTAGATGAGGACGCAGTCCTCATCGCCTAATGCAATCCCAAGAAGAAACTTACTAACCAGGCGATAATTGTTGTCAGAAAAAGGGCGACAACGCCTTGAATTATTAATTCAGGGAAGGCAATATCAATAAACCAGATGATTGCCATATTGATAACTATGCCCAAAAGGCCAAGGGTTAAAATCCGCAAAGGCAGGGTGATTGCTTTTAGGACGGGCTTTATAAAAAAGTTAACGGCTCCCAACAGGGCGCCCGTAAAAAAAAGATATTGAATTCCGCCGACAAAATTCACTCCGGGCACAAATCTGTCGGCCAGCCAGAAGCTTAGTGTCCCGCCGGCAGCCTGAAAGATTAATTTTGTCATTGTATCAGCATACCACAAAATTATTTGCCCAGCAACCTATTTTTTCTAAGTTGCTTATGATAGGAGATGGCGAATCTATGGGCTTCATCGCGCAACCGCAAGATTAAATTAAAGATTTCCCTTGGCATTTTTTCCAGTAAAATTGGTTTTTTTAAATTTTCCACATATAACTTATTTTCTTTTTTTGCCAAAGCCATTACCTGTATATTTTTGCCCGCTTGACCTCGTGGCAGGGATTTTATAGCGGCATTCAATTGCGCCTTGCCTCCGTCAATTAAAATTAAATCAGGCATAGGCCATTCAAGATGTTTGAGGCGGCGAGATAAAGCTTCCTTGAGCATTGCAATATCGTCTGGTTTCCCGGCAATTCGAATTTTGAATTTTCTGTAAAGGTTTTTTGCGGGTCTTCCATTGATAAAAGTGACCATTGCGGCCGCGGCGTCTTTACCCTGCATATTGGAAACATCATAAGCTTCTATTATCGAGCTTTCGCATAGCGAAAGCGAAGATGAAGAAGAGGACGCAGTTCTCTTCGCCTCGCCAAAGTTCTGAAACTGGATTTTTTCTTCAATTATTGGTTCTAAAACATTAGAGTGAGAGAGCACTCTTTCCAGCGCCAAGATTTTTTCTCTGATTTTTGCCGCTTTTTCATAGTCTTGACTATCCGCGCGTTTTTTCATTTCTTTTTTCAGGTTTTTCAGAACAGTTTTACTTTTTCCTTGCAAGACAGCGATTAAACTTTTAATATTCTTTTGATAATCTTTTTTGTCAGGATTGGGGCCGGGACAAAGCTTCAAGTCGCACCATAGGCAGCTAGCCTTGGGATGTTTTTTGGCAGCTTGTCCTGAGCTGGGTCGAAGGGTGTAATACGGAAAAACTTTTCTAAGGAAAGTTAAAGATCTTTTCAGATAACCGCCTTCAACAAAAGGGCCGATATGTTTGGCATTTTCTTGCTTTTGGTGAACAATAAACACCCGGGGGAAGCTTTCTTTTGTAATCGCGACATAAAAATAGTTTTTATCGTCTTTCCAGACAATATTATATTTTGGCCTATATTTTTTAATTAAATTTGCCTCTAAAATTAAGGCCTCAATTCCCGAGTTAGTTTTAATAAAACCAAGTTGCTTAGCTAAGCTAAGCAACTTTTTGTGTTGTTTTACTCTTTCTTTTATGTTTATGGCTTTGCCAATGTATAAAATCGCCTCATTGTTTCTGAAGATATAAACCCCCGGACTCTTTGGCATCTTCGATAGTTCTTTCCTGGATATGCATTTAAACTGCCGCATAACTTTTATATCCTAAACTAAATTTCCGCTTTTTTCAACTCCATTAGAACTGCTGCTCGGGAAGTTATCCCGAGCAGATGCTATTTAGGGTTGATAGTTTCTGTCTTTTGGCGTATAATTAACAACTTAACATGAAGGAAAATTACATAAAAATCAGAGGGGCGAGGGTTCATAACCTCAAAAATATAGATGTTGATATTCCTAAAAATAAACTGGTAGTGATTACCGGTCTTTCAGGCTCGGGAAAATCATCTTTAGCTTTTGATACTTTATACGCGGAAGGCCAGAGAAGGTACGTTGAATCGCTGTCTGCTTATGCCAGGCAATTTTTGGGAGTGATGGATAAGCCGGATGCAGACTCTATAGAGGGGATATCGCCGGCTATTTCAATTGACCAGAGAAAATCCGGCAGAAATCCCCGCTCAACAGTTGGCACAATTACGGAGATATATGATTATCTTCGTCTTTTGTTCGCAAGAGTAGGCCATCCTCACTGCGTAAAATGCGGAAAATTTGTTACCAGGCAGACTATCGACCAAATCGTTGAACAAGTATTAAAACTTCCTAAAAGTTCAGAAATCATAATTTTGGGTCCTGTAATTCGCGGTAAAAAAGGAGAGCATCAGGGAATAATTGAAGAGATTCAAAAAGGCGGTTTTGTAAGGGTAAGAATTGACGGAATAATTTACAGGGTGGAAGAAGCTTTGGAAAAAGCATTAGATAGGCAGAAAAAACACAACATCGAGGTGGTTGTTGACAGATTGGTTTTGGATAAGGATCTTGATAAGTCGCGATTAATAGATTCTTTGGAAACAGCGCTAAAGCTGGGAAAAGGAATAGTAATGATATCGCAAAAAAATGCTGACGATTTAATTTTTTCCGAGTATTTTGCCTGCGAAGAATGCGGTATTTCCTTGCCAGAACTGGAGCCGCGCATTTTTTCTTTTAATTCTCCTTTCGGGGCTTGTTCGGCTTGCCATGGCTTGGGAGAAAAATTGGAAGTTGATCCAAAGCTGGTTTTTCCAAATTTAAACCTTACGATAGCAGAAGGCGCAATTTTTCCCTGGTCTCATGCCTCTCATACCCAAATCGCAATGAAGGGGCGGAGAAGAGATTTTATCTCTTCGACTAAAGTCGGCAGGCAGGGATATTTTTCTTGGCAGCTCAAAGAGTTGTCAGAGAGCCGCAACTTTTCTTTAGATGTCGCAATAAAGGAATTGCCAAAAAAAATTGTTGATTTAATTCTTTATGGGGAAGGAGATTTTGCCGCCCGCAAAAGCGGGCGAGCCTCGCCCAGCGAAGCTGGGTGGGAAGGTGTTATACCAAGTTTGGAAAGAAGGTATCATGAAACAGATTCAGATTATACAAGAAGTGAAATTGAGCAGTATATGGTGGAGAAAAAATGC
>JAUSLA010000033.1 GCA_030646565.1 bacterium | reverse complement strand
GTTGTTGTCGCTATGGCGGCTTCCATTCCCAATCTTTTTGTCGGCATAACTTCAGCTATTTATAAAATTCCCCAGTTGTCTTTTGGCGATATTGTCGGCGGTAATTTGGTGGATTTGACAATTGCCGTAGCTTTAGCCGCTATTTTTGCCAAAGGCCTGCCGGCGGAAAGCAAAATGGTGCAGACGTCCGCTGTTTTAACAATGGCTATTGCTATTTTGCCTCTGCTTTTGATTTTAGACGGCGTTTTGGGCAGGGGAGACGGGCTCATTTTAATTTTAACCTTTTTCTTTTATATTTTTTGGCTTTTTTCAAAGAAAGAGAGATTTACAAAAATATACGACGGTAAAACAGATTCAATCGTAAAAGATTTCAAAGTTTTTATTAAAGATATATTTTTGGTGCTCTTTGGCGTAATACTTTTAATGGCGGCCAGCCTGGGGATAGTAAAGTCCGCTTCTTTTTTCTCAACTGCTTTAAATTTGCCTTTAGTCTTGGTTGGTATCTTGATTGTCGGATTGAGCAACGCCATTCCTGAAACTTATTTTGCGGTAGTTGCGGCCAGAAAAGCCAAAACCTGGATGATTTTAGGGGATTTAATGGGCTCTGTTATTATTTGCGCCACTCTGGTTTTGGGCATTGTCGCTTTAATCTATCCTATAGAAATAACTGATTTTTCGCCTTTTGCGTTTGCTCGATTTTTTCTTATATTGGCGGCGATGTTTTTTCTTTTTTTTGTCCGGACCGACCGTCGCTTGAGTAAAAAAGAGGCTCTCTTTTTATTGGGAGTTTACGCTGCTTTCGTCATTACCGAAATTTTGACAAAATAATTTAAAATGCTAATATGTTTTAATGTCGGAATTTCTTTTTATTTTGGTTATATTTCTTGGTTTGATTGTATTGGGGGGAGCGGGGCTGGTATTTTTCTTGTCAAAAAAATCAAAAAAAAATGTTGATGAAAGCCAGTCAAACGCTATCCGGGATTTAGATATTAAAATGACAAATCTAATCACCGGTCAGCTAAAAGAAATAAGAGACAGTCAGAGTGGCGCTTCTCAGGCAATGTACCGGCAAATAGATTCTTTTACCAGAGAGGCAACGAAAATAAGGGAAGAATTAAAACAAGTTCAGACGGCAGTAAAAGACGTTTCGTCTTTTCAGGAAATTTTCAAATCCCCGAAATTAAGAGGCCAATGGGGAGAAGCCTCTTTGGAGCATATTTTATCCCAGCATTTCCCTCAAGAGCTTTATAAAATCCAGCATTTGTTTTCTTCCGGCGAGCAGGTTGACGCCGTCTTGAAACTGCCAAACGGAAGAGTCCTGCCGATTGATTCTAAATTTCCTTCTGAAAACTTCGGCAGAATGGTAGAAAGCCAGGGAGAAGAAAGAGAAGCATATCAAAAAAGATTTGTTGAAGATGTAAAATCAAGGATAAATGAAATCGCCTCAAAATACATACTTCCTTCAGAAAGCACAACCGATTTTGCCTTAATGTACATACCGGCTGAAGCCGTTTTTTATGAGATAGTAAATAATATCGGCAGGGAAGTGGATTTGGCGAGTTATGCCCAATCAAAAAAAGTGATTTTAACCTCGCCAAATACGATTTATTTAACATTGAGAACAATTGAGCATTGGTTTAAAGATACCCAGATTTCCCGGCAAACCCAGGAAATTTTGAAAAGATTAAACAGGGTTCATCAGGATGCCTCGAAATTATTGGATGATTTTAGAAGGCTCGGCAGCCACTTAAAGAACGCTATTTCTGCGTATGATAATTCCGAAAAACGGCTCAATTTGTTTTCTGACAAAGTCGAGAGATTGCTTGAGACCCCAGCGCCAGAGAAAAGCTCGGTACGGGGAATAGCTAAAGAAGAACCAAAAAATTAAATACCGAGTCCCGCGAAGCGGGGCGAAGGTGAAGATGAAGCAACAGCTTCATCGCCCGTTACCGAGTCCGCCTCTGACGGAACGAGTCAAAGAAGATAAATCTTCTTTTCCACCTGCGTCCGCCCTTAGCGGACTTGGTAGCTGAAGGGAAGATGAAGCAACAGCTTCATCGCCCGCCAAAATTATGTTAGCAACAATTAAAACTGGGGGTAAACAGTATATCGTAGCTCCCGGCCAAAAAATAAAGATTGAAAAATTGGATATAAAAGAAGGGGATGAGATTGTTTTCAACGAAGTTTTATTATTGGAGAAGAATGAAAAGGTTGAAATCGGAACTCCGTTTATTAAGGGAGCGAAAGTCGTCGGCAAAGTTCTAAAGCAGGGGAAGTTAAAAAAAGTAATTGTCTTTAAATATAAACCAAAAACTCGATATAAAGTCAAAAAAGGCCATCGCCAGCCTTTTACTGAAGTAGAAATTTTAAAGATAGAATCTTGAATGTGGAATTATCTTCTGCCTTTTATGGCAGAGGATAATGTTTCTTCGTCTGCGTACTCAAGTTCAGCTCCCATTGGTAGCCCTCTTCCCAGGCGGGTTATTTTTTTCCCGAAAGGTTTTAATAATCTCTCCAAATATAAGGCGGTAGCTTCGCCTTCTGTCGTGGGATTTGTGGCAAGAATAATTTCCTGAATTTCAGGGCTGTTTTTAATTCGTTCTTCCAATTCTTTAATCCTTAATTTTTCAATATCTGTTTTTTTTAGGGTGGAAATTGTGCCGCCCAAAATAAAATAAAACCCCTGATATTTTTTCGTTTTTTCAAGAGAGGTTAGATCCGTTTCTTTCTCAATTACGCAGAACAGAGTTTTGTCCCTTCTCGGGTCTTGGCAGATTTCACAAAGTTCGCTTTCGCCCTGGAAAGGATTAAAGCAAAGTTTGCATATTTTTACATTACTTTTTAATTCTGCGATGGAAGATATTAGGCTGTCAATTTCTTCTTTTGGCAATTTTAACAGATAGAAAACAAATCGGGAGGCAGTTCTGGGACCCACGGTGGGGAATTTTGAAAATAAGTCAATTAATTTTTTAATTGCAGGTGAATACATTAATAAAAACAAAAAATTATTGATATCCGATATCAATAGAAATCATAGAAATCACTCATTCTCCAGAATATCCTTTTTCTATATTTCTGAAGACAACCCGGCTTTCATCAAAGTATAACTCAACTTTTCCAACGGGGCCGTTTCTGTGCTTGGCGATAATTATGTCGGCAATATTTTTTCTTTCAGTGTCTTGCCTGTATCTGTCCTCGCGATATATAAACAACACCACGTCCGAATCCTGCTCGATGCTTCCAGACTGTCTCAAGTCAGATAATCTTGGGATTTGGGGAGAGCGCTGTTCCACGGCTCTGGATAGCTGGGAAACGGCCAAAACCGGAATGTTCAGCTCTCTGGCCAAGGATTTTAACGAGCGGGATATTTCGGTCATCTGCTGAACTTCGTTGGCAATAGCGTTTCGGGGTTCCATTAGCTGCAGATAATCAATAATAATTAACCCCAATCCTTTTTCCGCCTGAAGACGTCTTGCCATTGCTCTCATTTGCAGGACGTTTGATGTGGAGGCGTCGTCAATATAAATTGGCGCTTCGGACAAGACGCCCAAAGCGTGTTGGATTTTGGTAAAGTCGTTATCCTCGCCCTCGCTGGACAATTTCCCCGTCCTTATGCGCCATAAATCAATGCCGGCCGCATCGGCAATCAATCTGTCAACCAATTGGTCTTTTGACATTTCCAGACTGAAAATGCCGACCGGTATTTTTGCCTGAATAGCTACGTTGCTTGCTATATTCATTGCCATTGCGCTTTTGCCTAAACTTGGCCGGGCCGCTAAAACAATCAAATCAGATTTTTGAAGACCGGCTAAAATATTGTCCAAAGCGGTAAAGCCGGTTGCCAGTCCCCGCAGGCCTCCTTTGTATTTGGACAATTTGTCTATTCTTTCAAAAGCGTCTTCCAAACTTGCCTTTATAGGTAAAAAATTCTGCGACAAGCCCTTTTGGGTAACGCTGAAAATCCTTTTTTCCGCCCTGTCTAAAAGAATTTCCGGATCTTCGATTTCGTCGTAGCCCATCTCTGTCACTTCGTAGCCGGTATTAATTAAATCCCTTAAAATTCTTTTTCTCTGGACGATTTTGGCGTAATTGAAAACATTGGAGGCGGTTGGAATTGAGTTTATCAGTTCCGTCAAATAACTGTTCCCGCCGATTTCTTCAAGCAGGTTAATTTCTTTAAGGCGGTTAGCAACGCTTAATAAATCAATCGGCTCTCCCTTTTCAAAAAGCTCCTGACAGACATTATATATTGCCTGGTGGTTTCTTTTGTAAAAATCTTTATGACCTAAAAAATCCACCACTTTGACCATGGCGTTTTTATTAAGCATTAAGCAGCCCAGCAGGGATTTTTCAGCCTCCGCTGATTGAGGAGGAAGTTTATTGCCGAAGGAATTTTTTGTCATCATATATATGATTTATATCAAAGTTATATTGCCGCATCAAGTCTGTTAATTGATTAACGAAACATAATTTATAATTTCTTTATCTTCGGCCCCTCTTTCGTATCTTCCACCAGATAGCCCATTTCTTTTATTTTTTTT
>JAUSLA010000027.1 GCA_030646565.1 bacterium | reverse complement strand
TTTCAGAATCTTTCCCGTGCCAAAGTCCCTGCCGAATCCCAAGCTGAAAACCTGAAAACCGCCGGAGTCGGTCATCAAAGGCCTTTCCCAATTCATAAAACTGTGAAGCCCGCCGGCTTTTTCAATAACCCCTTCGCCCGGCTTTAAATGCAAATAATATGTATTGCAAATTAAGAGTTGGCTTTTTGTTTCCATCACTTCTTTGCTGTCTAAGGTCTTGATAACGGCTTGAGTTGCCACCGGAACAAAACAAGGCGTTTCTATTTCGCCGTGAGACGTTTTGATGAGCCCCAATCTTGCCCTGCTCTTTTTTGAATCTTTTAGAATTTTAAATTCTACCATCTTATTAGAACAAAAAGTCGCCTTCAATTTTTATTTTTTTTGGCAAAAGCCAGGGCATTTTGAACCCTAAAAAATAAACGGCTTTCGTGGCAATTTTTGAAAACGCTATTCTGGGCAGGAAAAACTTTTTCATACCTTGCTTGTATCTTAAAAAATCAGGGAAATTTTTCAAGAGAATATTGGCGGCAGTCAGCCCCCAAATCACCCCTCCGCCAGACCAGGGCTTAGTTAAACCTGCTGCGTCGCCGCAAAGTGTGATTTTAGGGCAAGAAGGAATCAAAAATCCTTGCCCCCACCACCAAAATTTTGGTGTGGGGGCTTGAGGAACCACAGCTGATTCTATTCTTTCCAATTGTAAATTATTTTTTTCTATAAAACCGTCAAATAACGCTTTAACCTCTTTTGAGTTGCCGATAATTCCGTATTCTACTGTTTTTCCTCTTGGTATTTTCCAAATAAAACCATTTTTTACGGGCCAAGTTTCAACAAAGTCGGAATGATCAGGGGCCCATTCCGAGCAAAGCGAGGAATGGGAGGACGTGGTGGGTGGGTTGTAGTCTTTTGATATAAATCCCTGAATCGCCAAACGATATTTCGGAGCCGGCAATCCCAAGTTTTCTCTGACAACGGAGTTTGGCCCATCGCAACCGATAACTCTATCGTATTCGTTGGCAAGTATATTACACTCTAACTGAGATATATCGCGATTCAGAATTATTTTAGCTCCGGATTTTTTCGCCAGTTCAGCAACAAGGTTATCCAGCTCGAAATGGCTCATGATAAAAAAATTTTTCTTGAATTCAAGTTTTATTTTTTTATGGGGAAAATAGATTAAAGCCGAATTTATTTGGTTTTGAATTAAGCTTTTGCTTTCAGGAATAAAATCTAAGATTCTATCCGAAAAAAGGCCCGAACAGGCCAGTTTTCCGATAGAATTTTTCCGTTCAAAAACTGCAACATCCTCTCCCCTTTCAGCTAATTTCCAAGCCAGATAAAGTCCGGATATTCCAGCTCCAATAATGGCTATCTTCATATACCGAGTTCCGCGAAGCGGAACGAAGGTCAAGACGAGGGCTTTGCCCTCGTCGCCTAATCATTTACCAAGTCCTGTGAAGCGCGAAGAACGTTCGTTCTTCTTCCACCCTTCGCTACGCTCGGGTGCAGGACGAAGGCGGAGAAGAGAACATAGTTCTCTTCTCCTAATTATTTATTAATCATTAAGTTTTGTTCGCTGGGCGTTTCAAATTGTATCGGTTCTTTTTCCTCTTGTTTAGCAGTAATATAACCCATAGCAAAAGAAAGCAAAGAAATAAGCGCAGCTCCAATTACCAATATAATATCTCCTTGATGCTCCTTGACAAATTGAATTAATTTTGATAACATTGAAATAGCTACGAAATACGAAAAGGTACGAATATACGAATACGTTTTCGTAAATTCGTAGAAAATTCGTAATTCGTAGAGAAATTCATGGCTAAGACTAAAGCTGCGGGTTCGTCAAAATTAGGAAGGGATTCACAGCCCAAATACTTGGGCGTTAAACTTTTTGAAGGCGAGAAGTCCAAGATTGGCCAGATTTTGATTCGCCAAAGAGGAACAAAGTTCCTTCCGGGAAAGAATGTCAAAAAAGGAGGAGACGATACTTTATACGCCATGAAAGAAGGCGTTGTTCACTTTACCACAAAAAGAAAAATTGGTTTTAACAATTCCCAAAGAGTTGTTAAAATTGTCAACATAGAACCTTAACAATCAAACTTTCGTTATGCGAAAGCGAGTCGAAGAACACATTGGTGTTCTTCTTCACCTACGTCCCACTTTGCGGGACTTGGTAGCTGAAGATGAAAACGTAGTTTTCATCGCCTACAAGTAGAGGAGGGGTTCATGCTAGCGGTCGGTATTATTCTTGTTGTTTTATTTTTGGTTTTTCTATTATGCGGTATTTGCTACTCTTCGGTAAATTAAGGAGGTACGAGACGATATGAAAGTTACAGCAGGTCAAGTCAATACGGCCGGAAATAAAACGAGTTTCGGCTGGGTTAATTTAAAGCTTGTGCCGGAAACCGAAGAGGAAAAAGCGCTTTTTCTAAAAATATCTAAGTACCACGCTGACCTTATTGAGGAAGGCAATACATGGGACGATGAAATCATTTATTTTGGCGCCGTTGTTACGGATACTGATTCAGTAGAAATGGAAATAATATTTCCAAACCAACTGCACGCGCTAGTTAAAAAGGAATAAAAAAATATTGTGATCGGAAAATTCTTCCGGTCACTTTTTTATTGCGGCTTTAATGAACTCTCTAAATAAAGGATGGGGAGTTAAAGGTCTTGATTTAAATTCCGGGTGAAACTGGGTGGCGACAAAGAAAGGATGATGGGGCAATTCAATTATTTCCACCAGGTTTCTTTCAGGATTTACTCCCGCCATTATCATTCCTTCTTTCTCCAATTTTTCCCTAAAATCATTATTCACTTCATACCTGTGGCGGTGCCTTTCAGAAATAATATCTTGTTTTCCGTAAGCCAGCCAGCTGCGAGTCCCCTTTTTTAGCTTGCATTTATAAGCGCCCAACCTCATTGTCCCGCCGTATTTTTTTTCTTTTAATAAAGATTGCTGTTCCAGCATTACATCAATTACAGGATATGGCGTGTTGGGAGAAAATTCGGTTGAGGCCGCATCTTTTAATCCGCAAACATTTCTGGCAAACTCCACCACTGCCAGTTGAAGCCCGTAGCACAGCCCTAAAAACGGGATTTTTTGATTTCTGCAGTATTCAATTGTTTTTATTTTTCCTTCTACTCCCCTTTTTCCAAAGCCGCCCGGCACAATTATAGCGTCAAAATTATTCAACTCTTTTAGATTACTGGGATTTTCCTCATAATTTTCGGCGGAAAGCCAGGAGATTTCCGGATTTCTGTTAGAAAACCATGCGGCATGCTTTATGGCTTCTATCACCGAAATATAGGAATCCTGCAAAGTAAAAGCGCCTGTTTCAAAGTATTTCCCAACTATGCCAATCTTGATTGTTTGTTTGATACGATTAATCCTACTGATCAATTTTCTCCAATCTTTCAAATCATTTTTTTTTGGCCTTACATTAAACTTTTTTAAAATCCTGTTCCCTAAATTTTCTTTCTCAAAATTAATGGGGATTTCGTAAATCGTTTTAACGTCCGGGGCTGAAATCACATCTTCTTTCAGAACACTGCAGAAAGTGGAGATTTTTCTTTTTCGCGGCTCGTCTAAGGGAACCGAAGCTCTTGCCAAAATAATGTCGGGCTGTATGCCGGCGGTGTTCAATGCCCTTACAGCCGTCTGGGTTGGCTTTGTTTTCATCTCTCCTGCCATTGTGGAAGGAATGGGTAGATAACTCACCAAAATAAAAAGAACGTTTTTGGGACGCTGCAACCGCATCATTCTGGCTGCTTCCAAAAAAAGCATATTCTGGTATTCCCCTACCGTGCCTCCAATTTCAATTAAAACAAAATCAGCCGCGCTTCTTTGGGCTCTATTCCGAATTTTTGATTCGGACGAGCCGTCCCAGTTTCGCTGGGAATAGGCTGCTTTTTGAATACGAGAGATTACTTCGTTTGGAATGTCGGGAACAACTTCAACGCACCTGCCTTCGTACTCTAAATTCCTTTCCCTGTTTATGACTGCCTGATAAACCCTGCCAGTGGTAATATAGTTTGTCCTGTAAATGTTTTCGTCCAGGAATCTTTCATAGTTGCCAATATCTTGGTCGCACTCGTCGCCGTCTTCGGTCACAAAAACTTCGCCATGTTCAATGGGATTCATCGTTCCCGCGTCAACATTGATATAAGGGTCTATTTTTACAGCTGTCACTTTAAATCCCTTGCCTTTGAGAATTTTGGCAATGGAAGCTACGGCTACGCCCTTGCCAATGCCTGACATTACCCCGCCTGCGACAAAAATAAATCTCACCATCTACCAAGTCCCGCGAAGCGGGACGAAGGTGAAGACGAGGACGCAGTCCTCGTCGCCTACCAATTATATACCAAGTCCCGCGAAGCGGGACGAAGGTTTTTAAATTTCTTCTTCTTTCTTTTTTTCTCCCTGCTCTTTAACCACAATAATTCTAATTTGCGCTTCTAAATTGTGTTCAAATTTTATTTTTACGGGAAATTCGCCAAGCTCTTTAATGGGTTGAGCTAAATCAATCTGGCCTTTTTTAACGTTAAAACCGGCTTCTTTAAGCTTATCGGCGATTTTTTGAGCGCTAATTGATTCAAATAACTGATCATCCTCGCCCACCTTCACAGGGATAATCACCTCTTGGTCGTCAATAACGGAAGCTGCCTCTTCAAATTTTTTTAATTCATTTTCAGCTTTTTTTTCTATAATCTCTTTTTGAGCTTCAACCCAAATTAAGGCCTCTTTTGTGGCGGGCTTTGCCAAACCTTTGGCAATCAAAAAATTCCTGGCATAGCCGTCTTTTACTTCTTTCACTTCAAATTTTTTTCCTATCTTATCAATATCCTTAAGAAGAATAACCCGCATAATTCCATTTTAACATCTAAACATCTAAACAGGTAAGCATTTTGCGAATTTAAATTTTGTTCAAATGCTTAAATGTTAAAATGTTTAAACGATTCAACATATCTTATCTCATTCCTTTAACTATTTCAATAGCTTTCTCCAGTTGGGAATCTTTTTCCGCTTTTTCATCTTCTGCGGTAATCTCCACTTTAATATCCGGCTCCAATCCTTTTTCTGAAATGGAATAGCCCTTTGGAGTAAGCCATTTGGCTACAGTTACCTTCAAAGAAGAGCCGCCCCTTAATTTTTCCATCTCCTGAACCGACCCTTTTCCAAAAGATGTTTCTCCTATTAACTTTATATCACGATTATCCCTCAAAGCGCCAGCTAATATCTCGGAAGCTGAAGCCGATCCCTTGTTCATTAAAATTACAATGGGATAGGCTAATAATTTTTCGTTTCCCTGGGCCTTGTAAAACTTCTGTTCTTTGTTTTTGCCAAAGTCCTCAATCGTTACAATTTTGTCTTTTTCCAAAAACCAACTGGCTATATTCTGAGAAACCTCCAAATAGCCGCCCGGGTTATTTCTTAAATCTAGAATTATTCTGTCGGCCTTGCTGTCTAAAATTTCAACGGCCGCCTTTTTAAAATCGAAATCCGCTTGTTCTGAAAATTGATAAAGCTGTAAATAGGCGATATTGCCTTCCTTTAGTTCCCACTTTAAAGACGGAACAAAAATAACGTCTCTGACAATTTTAAAATCTTTTGCCTCTTTCCAACCGTCGCGAAAAATAGATAAAACAACCTCTGTACCCTTTTGCCCCCTGATTATTTTTACTGCCTCCTCAACTGTCATATCAACGGTGGACTTGTCGTTTATCTTTAAAATTTTGTCGCCGGCTTTCAGACCCGCCTTTTGCGCCGGCGTGCCTTCCAAAGGAGCTATTACCTGAAGCTGGTCTTTTTTAATGCCAATTTCCATTCCAATTCCTTCAAAACTTCCTTTTACGTCTTCGGTAAATATCTTATTGACTTCCGGCTCCATAAAAACAGTGTAAGGGTCGTCTAACGATTTTACCATACCGGAAATTGCGCCATAAATCATTTTTTGAGTGTCAAATTTTTCTTTGTCTACATATTTTTCCTGAAGCTTTGCCCATGTTTCCCAAAAAAGAGAAAAATCAACTTCTCCCGGAGGCAATATAGGATAAACAACCTGGCTTTTTCCAAACCAAACTCCCAAACCAAAAGCCAGTAAAAGAAACCCAATTATAGAAATAAGCGCTAATTTTTTCTTAATCAATGCGAACATACATATCTTAAAAGATTATAGCAAACTATAAAAAAAATAAAAGCGGCAAGACAACTCTTGCGCTCCTGCCTCCCAACCATTGACAAGCATTAATTAAACACTATTATACAAATAGCGCATTAAATCTATAAGGAGGGTTGGGAATGCCAGACATCACAGTCAGGGAGGCGGGCAGAAGGGGCGGCAATGCTGTCAAGAAAAAGTACGGTCCTGGCTTTTATGCCAAGATCGGCAAGAAGGGCGGAGAAGCTGTCTTCAAGGAGTTCGGTCCGGAGTTCTATTCGCGGATCGGCAAGAAGGGCGGCGTCTCCGTAAGAGACAGCCACGGCCCGGAATACTACGCGGGGATCGGCCGCAAGGGTGGAGAAGCTGTCAAGGCAAAACATGGCCCCGAGTACTATTCCGAGATCGGGAAAAAAGGAGGCGCAGTCAAGAAACCGCGCTAACTTCTAACCTCCAAATTGACCCCGTGAATTTTTACGGGGTCTTTTCTTTTTGGCCTATTTTTAATCTGGGGAAAACTTTTTCGGGTGTAGCTATAAAAAAAGAAAAGCCCCGAGCGAATTAAATTCCGCAAGGGGCACTTGATACGACGAACAAGACGGATTGGCCGTTGGGCTAGGCGGCTCGAAAGCCGCTAATCATCATCAAGCCCATGTCCGCCATTCGATTCGCTTCGGGACCGGTGATGCCGAGCTTCTCTGGCGTGATGATGTCCCAGAGACCGAGAACCTTCCCGAGAGCGAACAACTGGAAGGCCGCGCCCTGGTCCCCGATCTCGCCACCGACTTCGATGTAGGAAGGACCACCAGCCAGACGCTCCGGCTGTGGGTAGGTCTTGAGGATAGCGACGAGCTCGTCCTTGATCTGCTCCGCCTTGGCCTTGTCCACGCCCACGACGATAAAGTGGAGGTCCACCTTCTCGATGCCGTTCTTCGCCTGCGACTCGTGAGGCATGGCGTAGATGTGCACCGAGCCACCGCG
>JAUSLA010000017.1 GCA_030646565.1 bacterium | reverse complement strand
GCATTTTTTCTCCACCATATACTGCTCAATTTCACTTCTTGTATAATCTGAATCTGTTTCATGATACCTTCTTTCCAAACTTGGTATAACACCTTCCCACCCAGCTTCGCTGGGCGAGGCTCGCCCGCTTTTGCGGGCGGCGAAAACTCCATCCCCGAGCGTAGCGAAGGGCGAAGAAAGTAAACTTTCTTCTTCTCCCTTCGCTGTCGCTCGGGAGGGTGAAGATGAGGACGCAGTCCTCATCGCCCCCAGGCATATCACAATGATTATTTTCAACGGTAAAAAATTAGCCGAAAGAATTTTATTGGATTTAAAAATAGAAATATCAGAAAAGAAGATTACGCCTGCATTGTCGGTCATTTCGGTTGGCGAAGACGCGGCATCAATGTTATTTATTAAAAACAAAAAAGAGGCGGCAAAAAGAATTGGTATTCGGGTTTTCCATTATAAGTTTAATGAAACCGTCAAAGAGCTTGAGATTCTTCAAAAGATTGAAGAATTGAATGGCGACCCCAAGGTTCATGGAATTATTGTTCAGCTGCCTCTGCCAAAGAACTTTAATACGGGAAAAATTATAGAAAAAATTGACCCTAAAAAAGACGTTGACGGATTTCATAAAATAAACAGAGATCTATTAAAAGATAAGAAAAAGCCCTATTTTTATCCGCCGTTCCCTTTGGCTATTTTTACCGCCATAAAGAGCGCAAAGAAAAATTTAAAAGGTAAAAAAGTTTCAGCCATAGTTGGTTCAGAAATATTTGGAGAAACGCTGAAAAATTATCTGGACAAAGAAAAAATAAAAGCGCAATACGTCTTAAAGCAGAAAAATTATTTTCTGGACATTAAAACAAAATTAAAATCAGCCGATATTTTAATCACTGTTTGCGGATGCAAAAGACAGCTTAAGGGAGATATGATAAAAGAAGGAGCTATTTTAATAGACGGAGGCATAACCTGCCTCTCTAATGGAAAAATAGTGGGAAATGTAGACAGAAAAAGCGTAGAGAAAAAAGCGGCCTTTTTAACTCCGGTGCCCGGAGGCATAGGCCCCCTCACCGTCGCATTTTTATTAAAAAATACTTATAAATCCGCAGAAAAACTATGGAAATAGCTAAAGTAGGCGATGAAGATAAATCTTCATCTTTATCCAAGCGAGCGTCAGTGAAGCTTAAAAAAGAGAACGAAATTCTCTTTGCTTCCGATATCGCTCGGGTAGGCAAAGAGGATAAATCCTCTTCTTCACCCTTCGCTGCGGCTCGGGTAATTGACCAGACGTTTTTGAAAAAAGGAGCTGCTCGCGGCGAATTAAAAAGAGTTTGCGAAGAAACGAAAAAATATAATTTTCGGGGGCTTTGCGTTTATTCGGAACACACGAAAGCCGTAAAAAAATATTTAGCCGATACAGATATTAAAGTCATTACCTTGATTGACGAGCCGATAGGTTCGAGCGCTCATCAGAAAAGAGTTAAGATGGCAGAGGACGCAAAAAAAGCGGGAACTGATGAAGCTGATGTTGTAATGAAAATAAGTGATTTTAAAAATGGAAAATACAGAGATATTTTAGAAGATCTAAAAGAAATTTGTAAAATTCAGCCGACTAAAGTTATCATTGGTTCCGGTTACCTAACCGATGAGGAAATCAAAAAAGCGTCTGAAATTGTTAAAGAGGCCGGAGCTATCTGCGTTAAAACAGCGACCTTAGAAGACCCTCTGGACAATACCGAACTGCAGGAAAAAGCTAAGCACGTGAAATTGATGAAAAAATCGGCCCCGGGATTGTTAATAAAAGCATCGGGCGCCATCAGGACCTTAGCTGATTTGGAAATGATGCTAAAAGCCGGAGCAGATATTATCGGTACGAGTTCCGGAGTAGAAATAGTCAAAGAGGCCGAGTTAAAAAATAGTCGATGAAATAAATTTCATCTCCAGCTTCGTCCCATACCCGAGTACCGTGAAACGGGACGAAGGGTAAAGAAGAACGAAAGTTCTTCGCATAAATGGGACTTGCTCTATGAATTACCAACCAACTATTGGGCTTGAAATTCACGTTGAATTGAAAACAAAAAGCAAAATGTTTTGCAGTTGTTCCAATGATCCTGACGAAAGAGGGCCCAATATTAATGTTTGCCCTGTGTGTATGGGCCACCCGGGAACACTCCCTGTTATCAATAAAGAGGCAGTTAGAAAAGTAATAAAGACGGGTTTAGCCTTAAATTGTCATATTTTCGAACGCTCAAACTTTGACAGGAAAAACTATTTTTATCCCGACTTGCCAAAAGGATATCAGATATCTCAATTTTATGCGCCTTTTTGCAAAGAGGGATTTTTAGAAGTGGACAGTAAAAAAAAGAGAATTAGGGAAATTCACCTTGAAGAGGATACGGGTCGCCTTATGCATCTCTTCGAGCTCTTCGAGTCTGAAGACTCTTCAGAGTCTGAACGACCTGATGGCCCTCAGACATTCGTCCCGAGGACTCAGTCCCGAGGGAGCCGAAGGCCCGAAGGAGCAGATTATTCTTTGGTTGATTTTAACCGGGCAGGCGTTCCCTTGATGGAATTGGTCACAGAACCGGATTTAAACTCCGCCAAAGAAGCAAAAAATTTTGCCGAGGAACTGCGGCTTGTTTTAAGGTATCTGGCTGTTTCTGACGCTGATATGGAGAAAGGCCAAATGAGGGTTGAAGTAAATATATCTCTTACCGAGTCCCGCTTGCGGGACGAAGGTGGAAAAGAGGATTTATCCTCTTTGACCAATCAAGATAAAACACTGGGAGCAAAGGTAGAAATAAAGAATTTAAATTCGTTTCGGGCGGTAGAAAAGGCAATTGAATTTGAGATTGAAAGACAAAGAGAGATCTTGGAATCGGGCAAAAAAGTTTTGCTTGAGACGCGCGGATGGAATAATGTAAAAAGCGAGACATTTTCCCAAAGAGAAAAAGAAGAAGCTCATGATTACAGATATTTTCCGGAACCGGACTTGCCGGAAATTTTGATATCTCCTGACTTTGTTCAAAACATTAAAGCAGATATGCCGGAGCTTCCTCGGCAAAAAAGGGAGAGATTTGAAAGAGAATATGGACTGAATGAAAAAGAAATTGAAATTTTTGTCCAAAATAAGAGTTTGGGAGAATATTTTGAAAAAATTGTAAGCGAGTTTGAACCCGGAATATCCGTAGATAATCTCAAAAAATTAATAAAATTATCTTCGAACTATTTAATCACTGATTTGCAGGGCCTTTTGGAGGGCGGTTTAGTTTCAGATACAGGTTTTTTAATCATTCCAGAAAACTTTGCCGAATTAATTGCTTTAATTGCCAAAGAAAAGGTTTCATCTAATATTGCCAAAATAATTTTGGAAGAAATGCTTAGAACCGGAGCAGACCCTTCTCATATTATTGAAGAAAGGGGGTTGGCTCAAATTACCGATACTTCTGAAATTGAGGAAATCGTCAGAGAAGTCATTTTAAAAAATCCGAAAGCGATTGAGGATTATAAGAAAGGAAAAGCAAACGCCCTCCAATTTTTAATTGGCCAGGCGATGCAGATGGCAAAAGGGAGAGCCAACCCCGAAGTTGTTAACCGAATTTTGCAAAAAAACTTGACAGAAAATAAATAAAATGATATTATCAAATCATTGCAAATAGCTCTTTGGGAGGAAGAAAATGGACCAAGCGAAAAAGATTCTGGTGGTTGATGATGATCAGGATTCAAGCTATCTTATACAAGAACTTATTGAGTTATGTTTTGACGGAGTAGTCGTATCAACTGCCGTAAATGGCAAAGACGGCTGGCAGAAATTTCAGGAAAATCAGCCAGACGTTGTCATTACTGATTTAGAAATGGAAACTCGCGATGCCGGCTTCTTGCTGGCAAAAATAATTAAAACCATATCGCCGAACACGCTGGTAATAATGGTCACTGGGGCGAACCTAGAGAAACCAGATTGTGTTGATTCTTTATTGTCAAAGCCTTTTGAGGTTAATGCTTTGAGAAAAGAAATCCAGGAGTCATTAGAAAGGAGGTGATAAAAGTGAAAGAGATTCGTTTGCCTTGAAATATAATCATCAAGGGGGAGACAATTTGTCTTCCCCTTTTTATTTGGCGAAGAGGAACTGCGTCCTCATCTACCAAGTCCCACAAAGTGGGACGCAGGTGGAAAAGAAGATTTATCTTCTTTGACTCACCTTCGTCTCGTAGAGCGGGACTCAATCAGAAATTCTTTTACCAATTTTTCAGCCTCTTTATAATTTTTAATCCAATGGACGCGGTTATCTCTTTTAAACCATGTCATTTGCCTTTTAGCGTAATGTTCGCTTTCTTTTTGCAACCTTTCAACCATTTCCTGCTCATTTATTTTTTTTTGCAGGAATCTCGCAATCCATCGGTATTCCAGGCCAAACTCGTCAAGCCGCTTCCATGAAATTCCTTCTCGGTGAAGTCTTTTAATCTCTTGAACCATTCCTTGCCCCAATCTTTTTAAAAGTCGTTTTTTTATTAATTTCTTAAGTTTTTCGTTCGATTTTTTAATGCCGATTATCAAAATCGGGTAGGGCAGAGGATTGGTTTTAAATACGGGAACGGGCTTTTTCGTTTTAAGTACGATTTCCAAAGCCCGAATCAGCCGTCTTTTATTTTTTTTATCAATTATTCCGGCTCTGTTTGGATCAAGTTTTTTTAATTTTTGATATAATTTTTCAGCACTTTCTATTTCTAATGCTTCTCTTAGTTTCCAATCTGGTTTTACTTCAGGAATTATTATTCCGTCAATCACTGCCTGAATATAAAAACCGGTCCCGCCGCAGATAATCGGCAGTCTTCTATTTTTAAGTATTTTATCAATTGCTTTCAGGGCTATTTTTCGGTATCTGGCAACAGAAAATCTTCTTTTGGGCGAGGCAACATCCAAAAGATAATGGGGGATTCCCTGCATTTCTTTTTTGGTGATTTTTCCCGTTCCGATATCCATTCCTTTATAAACCTGTCTTGAGTCAGCTGAAATTATCTCGCCCTGAAATTTCCGGGCAAGTTTTACCGCTAAATCCGATTTGCCTGAAGATGTCGGCCCCAGAATGGTTATTAGTTTATAGTTTATAGTTTTTAGTTTATGGTTTTTAGCCATGTTTTTTAATTAGGCCTCTTAAGATTTTTTCCCTGTTTTTCTTTTCTGCCAATGGAATAGTGTTTTTCATTTTGGCGGCTGCAGTTTCCGGTCTGGGAGAATATTTGGAAATAAAAGCTACGTTAAACTTAATTTTCTTGAACAATTTTACCGTGTTCTGGAATTGTTTTTTTGTTTCTCCGGGAAAGCCGACAATTATGTCGGTGGATAGTTTAATCTCCGGTATTTTCTTCAGGATTTTCTTTACCAATTTTATATATTCACCAATGGCATAATTTCGGTTCATTTGTTTTAAAATTTTATTATCGCCTGACTGAACCGGCAAATTAAGGTATTTTCCGAATTTCTCGCATTTAGATAAAACATTTATTAATTCATTAGAAAAATTATTCGGATGAGGCGACATAAAAAAGAATTTAAAATCGCCGGGGATAGCGTTAATAACCTTTAAGAGTTTGGCAAAATCAACCGAAGGGTCGGCAGGGGATTGGTAATCATTGACATTCTGGCCCAAAAGCCATATTTCTTTTACCCCCACACCATAACGAGGATTAGCTTTGTTTATTTTGTTGTTTTTGTCGATATATCCTCGCTTGGTGTGGGGGTGGATAAATCTCTTCGTTTCTTTTAATATTTCTTTATGGCTGCGGCAGACAAGACGTCCCCTTGTAAAAGGCACCACGCAATAACTGCAAGCATTGTTGCAGCCGTTGGATATTGGAATATACGATAAATTATTTAGTTTTGTTTTTACGGGTTTTTGGAAATATTTTTCACCATTATCCCATATTTCATCAAAAATATTTTTGAATTTTACTTTGTCTTTCTTTAGAATGCAGCCGGTGAGAACAGTTTTTAATTTAGAATTTTTATTTTTAAGTTTGGCTAAGTTTCTATATTGACCAAAGACTCTGTCAACCGCCGATTGCCTTACAGAGCACATATTAACCACGACTAAATCTGCCTCATTGATTTTTGAAGCTTTTTTGTATCCCTTTTGCTCTAAACTTGCGGCTATTCTTTCCGAATCTGATTTATTCATCTGACAGCCGAAAGTGATAATATGATATTTTGGCATAGGCGATGAGAACTACGCTTTCATCTTCACTCCGATTCGTACTTAAGCATTTTACAACAAAAAAACAGCCTCGTAAAACGAGGCTGTTTTTTATTCTAAGTCGGTCTTCCTTTCTAATTTATCACCCTATAACAGTTACTTTTTGCATAAAGTTATTGCCCTGGGCAAGGAGCAAATTCACAGTTTGGGCCTGTCCTGCTGACATATGACCCATCAGGACATTGTTTTGCATCTGCAGTACAGGCACGGGGTTGAGTGAAAGGACACCAGCCTTCGGCAGGTTCAGGCAGCAAACATCTTGGGGCAGAATCTAAGCATGCAGGTCTGGGCAGGCATGAGGGAGACGGGATAACTGAAGACCGGTAGTGTTCGATAACCTGTTTCATCACATCAACCCTGGAGGGGAAGCCTTTGGATAAACAATTACCATCATCTTGCCGATCGCCAGTAGTGTCATACTTTGAAGCGTAGAAAATAATAATTCCATCAGGACTATTTTGCGAACCATCTTCAATAGAATCAATATACTGAATTACTCTGTCCGCTGTTATACATCTATTGTCAGGAGGGTTTACTGAAACCTGAACCCATACCTTATGTTCCACAATGTAAGGTCTTATCTTAGAAATAAGGGCTTTTACCCTAACAGCATAATTGGCAATCTGAATACTTGGATCGGTGGTACCAAGATTACGTGAACTATCTTGAAGATACTGGGTCTGATAGAAAATATAATCAGTATTTTTAAGCATTGCATAATCCTGATAAGAATAACTCTCCTCCAGTATGTGCCCCATGGGAGCAAAGATAAATTTTAAACCCCTTGCTTTTGCCATACTGTATTGGGCTGACTCTGAAGCAATTTGCAAGTCAAGATCAGTAGTCTCTATGTTTGCGGTGACATATCCAATGTTTTTAGAAACTGCCAGATCCATATCTGATTCCGGAGTATTAGGATGAGTAAACAAAAATTTTACACCTGCTATGGCCCTAGTTAATAGATCTATATCTTTTGTGTATGAACTGACAATGTCTGTTGGTAAAGCATGAGTATTCCAAAAATCATAAGTTGCACCACTTAAACTAATATTTATGCCTAAAGGGAATTTAGAACCTGGAATAGGTATAGGAATTGGAGTAGGGCTAGATTGCTGTCTCCAGGAAAGTCCTGAAAGTACTTCTTTAACTTGACTTGTTTTATTAATATCATGTGTTCCAATACCAGCCCAATCCATAGAATTTGTTAAGCGGTTGAAAGCGCTAATCATCTCCTGAGGAGTTTGTCTTCCAAGCCATAACTGCAAGGAAAATTCAACATTTGGGTTCACACTTTTTACATAAGCATATTTTTCCTGCACAGTTTGGACAAAAGCATCTTCTCCTATATTTGGCAAAAGTAATTGTCCTTGATACATAATCCCATCAACTGAATTTATGATATCGCTCATCTGTTGTGTCCCTTGATTGTTATCAATAAAGCTTCGAAGTGGCGCAAACCCTATTTTTCTTCCTGACGCGCGAACAACGTCTGCAAACTGTTTAACTGACGAGACAGGATCGGCAAAATCTGTGGAAGGGGTCATTCCCGGCTCCATATTATAAGTGATCCAATCAACATCAGACGGAATTGCGCCAATAAGATTTTTTACATCATCAACTGCAGATAAAACTATTCCCTTTTTTACCCCAATTTCATTTTTATCAACGCTATTTAAAGCAGTAATAGCATTTTGAAACTTCCAATGGTCAACAGTCATTGCTGAATCAGATGCTTGCCTGACTGCCGGCATAGCCAGAAGATCTCCTGCTAAAAGTTGAGTTTTGACATCAGGATAAAACCTGGCATCCACTCTCACGGGAGGACCCTGGGATGCACGGAAGGCTGTTATTTTTCTCAAAGCATTTTCGGCATCCTGCAGGGAGGCATTGGCATGGCCGAAAGCTGCTCCGTATTTCTCATTCTTTTGAGATTCTTCAGCTAAAATTAAGTGTTTCTTTGCGTTTTCTAGAAGCTGGCTTATGGCTGGTTCTTTTAGCAACTCGGGCCTTTCCTGTAAAAGTTTTTCCACCCCATCTATCATTTCCTTTGCTTTTTTTATTTGTTCTTTTGATTCTTCAGGGGTGATTTTTTCTAGGATATTTTCTTTGCCTTCGTCCAGTTTTTCTATCAAGTGTCTTAAGTTTTCTGTGGAAGTAGCTATTTTCATTTTTTCAAGAAGAGAATCCAAAATTTCTATTTGCCTATCTTTTGCGGTCGATATTTTTTCCGCGTATTCCTTAAACTTTTCCTGCTGATCCGGAGCCATCTTTTCAAGCTTGTCTCCAAGGCGGTTTAAGATATTATCTTGTGTTACCCGAATAGCTTCCCTAGCTGCCTCGGGCGCTTTTTCTTCCAGCGCTTTAAGAAATTCCAAGTTCTTAAAGTCCTTAAAATCGCTTCCCCTTATTTCTTCAATATTTTTTTCCAATCTTTTCTGAATTTCATTTTTATCTTCCAGCCACGTCATTACTTCTCCGAATATTTGCAAGTGTTCTTCTCTGACAATTTCTATTTTTTCAAGAGCTTGGGTGGGTACTTGAGTTTCCAACTTTTCTAAAATGCGCTGCTGGAGAGTTTGCTGTTTTATGAATTTATCCAGAAATTTGCCGACTTCTTCATTTTGGTTTGCCTTATCTTTAATTTTATCTGTTTGATTTTTTAATTTTTCAATTTCTTTTTGATAGTTTTCCACGGCTCTCTTGAGAACTTCCGGATCTTTGGTTTTTTCTGATACTTTTCTGGCTTCCAATAGTTTTTCGTTGGTAAACCTAAGGTTTAATTCAGCTTTCTTTACCGGATTGAACGTGATTAACTGCTGAATGCCGCGAGCCCAGTTTTTAAGGAAATAAAACGGACTATTGGGCAGAATACCGGGCTCTGAAACCTCTAAATCCTGCGCTTGAATATTTCCGTCAAGATTTATTTCTTGGCTAACATCTACAGTTGTAGTTGCAAGCTCTTCTTGAGCTAAAGCAACCCCCGCCGCAAGAAGAAAAACTGCTGCCATCGCAAAGATTAAAAATTTTACTTGGTTAGTCATATCTTAAAATGGCTAATAATAATTATCTAACATCTAATTAATCATTAGAAATTAGAAATTAGAAATTAGTTATTAGAAATTAGTTATTAATGTATTTCTTCCTTTTTTTCTTTTAAAAATGATCGCCATTGTTCCAAAAATTCGACAAAAGTTTGGAAGGGCATATCTATCAAAAAATTGAGCATAATTAATATTACATTATATCTTGCCCATTGCCCGGAAAGCCATCTGCCTGCCTGAATAAGCGGCAGGGAAAATAAATCAATAAAAACCATTAGGGGCGACTCTCTTTTTTCCGCGATTTCCAGCTCTCTCGCCCTTTCCCTGATTTTTACTCCGGCAAAAGAAATTAAGGATACAAAGGCCAAGAAAATTATGATTGAAAGGACGCTAAAATGCAATTTATTCAAACCCCATATTATTACGACAAAGGGCGCAAAGAAGGTAAAGAAGTAGAAAACATTAATTATAAAATGCATGCTTTTCTTTCTGTACAGCTCAATTGTGTAAGCGTCTTTTCTTTCGGTGGCATACGCCACTTTCATCATTTCCATTATTACTTTCTGAAGATTATCTTTTGGCGGCAGTTTTATTAACAAAACTAAAAAGAACATCAAAAGCGGAGGAATCAGGATGTTTAAGCCTAAATTAAAATAGCTGAATTGCTGGGTTAAATATCTGTCTAAGGGCACTTCCACTGCCAGAACCATCAGTATTTTAGTGATGAAGATAGATAGGGTCGCATAAATAGCCGCTCTTCTCATCCTGCTTTTAAGGGTAGCTAATTTTTGTTGGTAGACAACAGCTGTTTTCTTTTCCAGTGATTCGGGCAGCTTAATGGTTTCTGCGGCCCCTGCCGGGTTTTCGGAGATTATATCGCCCATGATTAAATAAAGAGTATCAAATCTTTCACAAATCCTATAAAACTTATCAGCTAAAAAATGATTTAAATCCTTTTCAATACCGTCCCAAATTGAATAAATATTTTTGGAAATTTCCGTTAATAGAGGATCATCCGCCGCCAAGTCCTTCCATTGGGCATACTTTCTTTTAAAAAGATTATAGGTAATCATCGGATTGTCTAATTTAAAAAGAGCTTTCTGGACGGCGATGTATATTTGAGTATCCTTTTCTTCTTCAATTATTTTTGCGGGGGTATGACCATCTTTCAATTTTATTTTTTCTGCCATTGAGCTGGCCATATATTCAATCAGGGCCTTCTCGCGGCTAAAAGAAAAAGGAGAAAGGGTCTCTTCTATTTCGCAGGCGGCCATCCCCAAAAGCCAATCGTAAAGGTGAAGCTTGCTTTTTTCATTAGCTTTAGGATGGTTTCCCAGGATATAAATATATTTGTCAATTATTTTTTGGACCTCTCCAATTTTTTCTTCCGGTATTCTATCGTTTAGAAAATGCCCGCCTCTGATTAATTCTAAAACCAAGGGTTCGGCAACAGACGCGCCATCATCGGATATAAGCAATCTTCTTTTTAGCACCCTTTCAATCGCCATTTTTTTCATTAAATGTTCTTCCCTCCAATCAAGCAGCTCTCTAATTCTTTCATAAAAAGCGGCTACAGCCGAAGCCACCTCGTCAACGTGAATCCCGCCAACATTGTCTTTTTGCTGGAGCGACTGTTGCCAGTTTTGATATTGCGAGATTAATTTTTGGGTAGATTGGGATAGTTCGGGCATAAAAAATATCTAATTCCTAATTTCTAATAAAATATCTAACGTCTAAATGTCCAATTCCTAAAGTTAATTTTTCGGCTTAGACATTGGACATTTGGAATTTCATTAGACATTAGATATTAGATATTAAGTCATTTTTTGCTATTTATTTCTTTTTTAATTCTTTCCAAAAAATTATCTACTTTTATCATTCCTAAATCGCCCTTACCCCTCTCTCTTACGCTTACAGATTTTGTTTTTATTTCCCTGTCGCCGACAATTAAAAGATAGGGGATTTTCTGCATTTCTCCTTCGCGAATTTTTTTGCCCACGGTTTCATTTTCATCCTTGATTTCCACCCTAAAAGAGCGAAGTTCCTTTTTTAGCGCTTGCGCGTATTTTACCTGCTTATCAGTTATCGGAATTATCGCAATTTGCACAGGAGAGAGCCAAAATGGAAGGCTGCCGGCATAGTGTTCAAGCAAGAAAGCTATTATTCTTTCTATCGCTCCGATTGAAGAGCGATGAATTACAACCGGTTCTTTTCTTTGGCCAGCATTGTCGGTATAAGATAAATCAAATCTTTTTGGTCCCACGAAGTCATATTGGACAGTAAAGGCAGTTTCTTCTTTTCCCGCAAAGTTTTTCATCTGGATGTCAATTTTTGGTCCATAAAACGCAGCTTCGTTTTCCGCCTCAAAAAAAGGCGATTTTCTCTTCTTCAAAACATGGCGCAAGGCATCTTCGGCAAAGTCCCACGCTTTATCGTCTTTATAATATTTTTTTTCATCGGTTCTTAAGCCCAAAGACAAGCGATAGCGGAAATCAACACCTTTTTTAAATCCTAAAGCGGAAGCGACATATTCTATCAGATCAAGAACGCTATTTATTTCCTCAACGGCTTTTTCTTTCTGGCAGATTATATGGGCGTCAGCCAAACAAAAAGATCTTACCCTGATTAGCCCTGTAAGCTCTCCGGATTTTTCATATCTGAATTGTTTTGCAAGCTCGGCTAATCTAAAAGGCAATTCCTTGTAAGATCTTGGCTTGCTTGCATAGAGCTGGTAATGATGAGGACAGGTCATGGGCCTTAATATCAATTCTTCTTCGTCAATTTTCATTACAGGATACATCGTGTCTTTATAATAAGGATAGTGTCCTGAAACTTTATATAATTCCACTTTCGCCAATTCGGGAGTATAGACGTGCTTATATCCTCGTTTTATTTCCTCATCCACTATAAATCGTTCAAGTTCCCTGCGTATAATTGATCCTTTTTCGGTGAAAAGGGGGAGGCCTTTACCAACCAGATCGGAAAATACGAATAGGTCTAATTCTTTGCCGATTTTTCGGTGGTCTCGTTTTTCAGCTTCCATTTGTAAATTAAGAAAATTTTCCAGTTCTTTTTTTGTCTCAAAAGCCAAGCCATAGATTCTGGTAAGCATTTGATTTTTTTCTGAACCCCGCCAATAGGCGCCAGCTATCTTAGTTAATTTAAAAGCGTCAGAATTAATTTTCGCGGTTGTTTTTATATGAGGGCCGGCGCACAAATCAGTGAACTCTCCGCTTTCATAAATAGTGATTTTATCTTTCAGCTCATTTATAAGTTCCAATTTATACGGCTGATTTTTGAAAATGTTTTTAGCTTCGGCTTCGGAAACTGATTTTTTTTTGAATGTAATATTTTTTTTGATTAAATCCCGCATTTTTCCTTCAATTTTCGGCAAATCGTCAGAGGACAGTCCCTCCTTCGCTAAAGCTTCGGAGGGCAAGGCAAAATCGTAATAAAACCCGTTTTCAATGGCCGGTCCAATGCCAAATTTTGTTCCGGGATACAATTCCTGGACAGCTGAAGCTAAAATATGAGCCAAAGAATGGCGGATAGTTTCCATGGGCATAAGTTCTTTTATTATACTCCAAAAAGCCAAAAGAAAAAAGCCGAGGACACCCCAGTATTTGAATTGAACTCACTTCGCTGTTTGTCCTCGGCTTTGGAAGGGGAGACCGCCGCAGTGTGCATATTGATTCCTATCATTAACTGCATTGCTGCGGTTTCCCTTTTGAGAAAAGACAGGACTGGAGATTATGCCAGCAAGCTAGTTGGATAATCCAGTAATGCTATTGGCTACTCCAGTCCTGTCTTATAACATAATCTAACTTTCTCTTTTTGTCAATAAAAACGGGAGACAGCTGCTTTATTGGTTTGCCACTCTTCGCCTTGTCTCCCATTTTTTAATTGGAGTGGGAGCAGTACTGATTTTGAATGCACATTCTTACCTTTGCTCCTACTATCTTATTATATCTCAAAAATGTTGTTCTGTCAAAATAAAAAAGGGCTGAAGAGACAAGATGGAACTTGGTTTGACCATTTCTTGCTTTGTCTTCAGCCCTTTTGGGAAAAGCGCCGCACGCTCACTCTTGGTTTTACCAGCGAGAATCTTGCGGCACTTTTTGCATGGAGAGTCGGTCCGGGAACACGTTTTCACTTGATTGCTCAAGGCACCTTTTGTCCCCGGACCGAGAGAGGGTTTAGATGCCCTCCTCTTCTTCGTCAGGTTCTTCTTCTTTTGGCTCTTTCCTCCTTCGCAAGGGAATTTGTTCTTCAAGATACGCCATCAGCCTGTCGTTAAGCTCGGCTTCCGCTTGAGCGAAATATGCTGGCCAGCTTGACCCAACGTACCATGTTTCCGGGTCGCGGTTTGCTGCCACTTCCTGCCAGAATGACCAGAGATAGTTCAGCAGTTGCGAGCCTGTCCAGCGCTTTGCCCGGCTGTCAAGATGTTTCAGAGAAAAATCATAGATGGTGTATTGGCGGCCGGTTTTATCCACTGCTTGCCTGGCAACGGGTTCGGGATGAGCCTTCATTTCCCTGGCTTTTTTCCATTGATAGAGTTCGCGCCAAACATGGTCGTATCTGGCTACCTGGTCGCTGGTCCAGAGCCAGACAGCCCGCGATAGATAACGATTGAAAGGCGACAGTTCGCCTTTCTTTCGGTGCGGGAATTTCCCTTCTCTGTTGATGTGGAATCTTGCGTAGGCCCGAAGGTCTTCTGAAGAAGGGAAGCGTCTGATGTCGCCGATTTCAGACACTATTGCTCCGCCGATTGCCGGACCCAGTCCTTTAATGGCGGGTAGGGTTGTGCCTTTTCGCCGAAGCCATTGCCAGATTCCAACGCTTGCGAGAAGTTTCGAAATCTGTTTTTCCAGCTCTTGCTCGTCTTCTTTGGCGCCCAGAATAAATCTGGGATTGCTGAAGAATTGCCGGATAGCGAATATCCGGGCCTGTTGGCCGCTGGAAAGCGCGACTTCTTCGGCCAGCCGTTGGAATTCAGCTTCAATCTGCCGGAGCGTTTCCGGCTCGCTGAACTGTTTTTTCAGTCCCTTTCGAAGCAGTTCCACTGCTGTTGCGGCTTCGTCGGGAAGCACGAATTCCATTGAGCGCAAAGCGCTGTGCAGTTGCAAGGTTGCCATCTTTCGGGATTCCTGAACATTGAGCCTCTGCCGCGTCAATTCGCGGATCAGCATAACGGTTTGGTCGATCTCCCGAAGAGGATAAAAACCTTCAGGTTTTGCCTGCCAGGCGGCTTGAAGCATGGCTGCCCGGTCTTCGGAAGAGGCCTTTGGTTCAAAGCCGAATTCCTGAAGTCGGGAAAAGGGCGTTCGGAAAACCGATATTCCGGAGTCTGCCATTCTACCAAACAATTCCTGGCCCGGGCCTCCCATAGTTCCGAGAATGACCGCGCCGTTCAGGTTTTCAGCGAGCCACTTAATAGCTTGCTGAGGTTTTGAAAAGACTCTCTGTCCCCCCGTGTCGTCGAGTAAAAGAACCTGTTTCTGTTTTGAAGGTACCACTGCGATTGCCTGGCTTGCCATTTTTTTCTCCTTTCATTTTTTTGGTTTCCAGGTACAGAGCGATTATAACAAATCCATAATTTTTGTCAACAAGTCAAAATAAAAACGGGAAACAACATTGACATTGGCTTTAGCCACATCATCATTTGTCTCCCGTTATGAAAAGAGGCTAGAGCATCGGATTGTTTGTTTTTAAACATCCAGCGGTTTGTTCTAGCCTTTAATATATAATAATAACGTATTATTTTTTTGTCAACAGCGCAAAGAAACAATAGCAAAGAAAAAAGCTCTGCCGTTAAGGAAGAGCTTTGATTAATTGAGTGCGGATGGTTTGTATCTCAACAAAATGATTTTGTTGAGGATTTTCTTAGCGACCAGCGCGCATTTAGGGCATTGCGTTTCAAAATCTATTAGCCCGCCTACAGCGGTTTGCGTGTTCTGGATTTTTTGCCATTCTGCTTCAGGGCAAAATTTCCGGAAAGTTCTTGCCGTAGTTTGATATTCGCCGCATTTTGGGCATTTGAAAAAATATACTTTACGGCTGTTTTGCATTTTCTATCCTCCTCTCCTCTTTGTAGAATAACATACTTCTTATTTTTTTGCAAGAGAAAGGCGCCTTTATGCAGCGTAGGCGCCTTTTCGCGTTTGCAGAAGACTTGCTATTCTTCTGCCAGCACTTTGCCAATTGTCATTTTCGTCCTCGGGACGAATAATGACATCAGATCGGTATCTGATTTGGTTTGAGCTGAGGTCGGCCTTATAGTTTACCTTGTTAGGGTCAACCGTAAGGTCGATTGTTACGATGCCGCCCTTCCACTCGAATAGTCCGTCAACTCCATGAAAGAGGTCAAGCGGACTTCCGAGCGCGGATAAGAACGACAATTCCGTGAAATCCTCCAGACCAAGGGCGAGAGCCACTTGGCAATGAAGGTCCTCCGCCGCCCGAGTGCTGGGATCGGTCGGATCCCAGGGCTGGTTGTTTTCAACCAGCCAGAGAGCTTGTTGGAACGAGACATAAGAATGCCCGTTCCAACCGGTTTGGCAGACCGCGAGCATTTCACGCTCGAATAATCTGCCAGCTTCGATGTTGGACATCTTTCTCGCTCCTTTCTTTTTTATTGTACTGTTATAAGTATAGCATACATCCTTATTTTTGTCAAGGATGAAAAAACCCGAGGACATGTCCTCGGGTTTTGAAGGGTTAACCGCCACATCCATTCAGTTGGTTCTAATCATTCCGTGAATTGCGGCGGTTTTCCCTTTTTGGAAAAGACAGGGCTGGAGTTCAGTGCGGTAATTGGATAATCATTCGAGTTATTGATTAATCCAACCCCGTCTTTAATTGAGTCCGCCTTTGGCGGACGAAGATGAAGAAGAGGACGTTGCCCTCTTCGCCTTTTATAGTGTAATCTAAATGCTTCTTTTTGTCAAGTACCGAGCTTTCGCGTAGCGAAAGCGAGGCGAAGAACACATTCGTATTCTTCTTCACCTGCGTCCTGCTTTGCAGGACTTGGTGGGTGAAGAAGAAATTTTATGTCTCTTCTAAAATTTCTTCGACTGTTTCGCATATTAATTTAGGAACACCGTCTCTGGAATCCATTTTGCCGGAAATCATAACTACTTTATTTTCTTGAAAGACTGAAAAATTTCTTTCCAGAACGCCGGGGAAAACCACGACTTCAATTTTGTCGCTCAAGTCCTCAAGATTGACAAATAGCATAGGTTTTCCTGTTCTGGTTATTATCTTTTTGATACTAGAAATAATTCCTCCGACTTTAACCGTTTGCCTCATTCTCGAGGAAGATTTTTGAATATCAGCTAAAGATGTAACTTTTTTTTCTAAGATGTCTCTATAGTCTTCTAGGGGATGGCTGCTTACATAAAGGCCCAATAATTCTTTTTCCCAGGCCAATCTTTCTTTTTTTGAAGCGGCAGTTGTTGCAAGTAAATTAATTTGATTATTAAACCCGGACGCGTCAAAAAGTCCAGTCTGTCCGTTTAATTTTAATTTTTGGGTTTCTCTTGAGGTTTCCAAAAGCCGTTCCATATTAAACAGCAACAGATTTCTTTCTACCATTTTGTCAAAAACTCCGGCCCTGACCAAGCTTTCCAAAGATTTTTTATTTAAATCTTTAGAGCTGATTCTGGAAATAAAATCTTGAATTGAGACATAATGTCCATTCAGTTTTCTTTCCTCAACAATTACCTCAACAATGTTGAGCCCCACGTTTTTTATTGCCGACAAGCCAAAACGGATCTGATTTTTCTTTGGAACAACGCTAAAAAAAGCAAAGCTCTCATTGATATCCGGTGGCAGAACCTCAAGCTTCATTCTGCGGCATTCTTCAATTAAAAATCCAATTCTTTCTATATCGTTTCTTTCCGAAGTTAACAGAGAAGCCATAAATTCTGTCGGAAAATGCGCTTTAAGATATGCGGTCTGATAGGCGATTGTGGCGTAAGCTGTGGCATGGCTTCGATTAAAACTATAGCTGGCGAATGGTTCTATCCAGTACCAGATTTGTTGGGCAACATCTTCTCTGATTGCATTTTTCTTGCAACCCTCGATAAATTTTTCTTTCTGGGCCATCAGTAATTTTTTTATTTTTTTTCCGATAGCTTTTCTTAAAACATCAGCTTCAGCCAAGGTAAATCCGGCAAGATCTTGGACCAGTTTCATAATTTGTTCCTGATAAATACAAATTCCGTATGTATTCTCCAAAATCGGTTTTAATTTTGGATGGAGATACTCTACGAATTGTTTTTTATGTTTTCTGGCAATGTAGTCCGGTATCAGCTGCATGGGGCCGGGCCGATATAAAGAAACCATTGCGATAATGTCTTCAAATTCAGTTGGTTTTAATTGTTTTAAATAATTCCGCATACCTCCGCTGTTATGAACCAAGAAACCATTAGCTACGAAATTATTGCCTGGAGATTGCATTGCAATATCATAAGTTTTTTCAATACCGCTATATTTTATCGCTTTAACTCTAATGAACTTAAAGTTTTGTTTGGTTGGAATACGCGGGCATTCCCAATTGATTAAAGTTTTATATTGCAGAGAGAATTCAGCAAATTTAGTGGCACTAATCATAACGAGATTGTGCTGAGGATATTGTTCTTGAAATAATTGCATTTTTTCTTTGTCTAAATCATGCAACCATCCTTTAATTTCATAGAAAGTATTCTTAACCTCAACGTAAAAATCTGGAGTGTAGTGAACTATTTCACCATTTCCTTTCACTAATCTGAAGGTTTCGGGTTCATATTTATAATTTAAATTATGGAATCTCAATATTCTGGCAAAATCTGCTTCCCAAGTAGAACGAACATAGTGCCCAAGATCTTTTCTAAATCCGCCTTTCCTGTGTGGACAAGGTTTTCCAAACATCGGATTATTTTTTCCTTTACTTCTTTGAGAGAGTTTTATCTTTATTTCCCTTGCTCTTTCCGGACCGTATAGTTCTTCAAAACTTCTCCCCTGCAAAGCTTTGGATATTTTTTCTGCAGTTTTCTTCCAAATTTCATTATTTTCTGTTGTCGCTCCAAAATTCCAAGGCTTGCCGCCTTGTTGGTAAAATTTTATTTTAGCCGTTCTAATTTTCTCTCTTGATTCTTTTTTGCTTGGATTACGATAGAACAGGGCAGAGCAACGATAGCAGAATTTACTCTTTCCTTCCTTCTGGCCGTTTATTTGTTTTCCGCAAGTCTGGCAAGCGCTATAAACCAAATGTTTAGACTTAGCTCTAATTAAAACATTATCTCCAATTTTTATGTTCTTCAATTTTTTCCAACCGTCGTCAGTTAAAAAATAATGGTCCTTAGAAGCTTTAATAAACCAATTATTTTCAGTAACGAGGGTATAGAGCTGTTTTTCATCTCCTTCTAAAACATTTACGATTTGATTTAAATGTACTTTGCCTTCGTCTAAGTACACCGAGCTAAGTCTTTTTTTGTCTTTTTTTTCACATAATTTTTTAATTGTGGTGTTTGATATAATTGTATCCCCCGACAAGCATTCCAGTTGGAATACGCCTATGCAATCTCCTTTTTGAAAAATCTTAAAAGTTTCTTTATCATTTTCCGGAATTTTTTCAATATCAAGGCTAATGCCCTGCACAACGTAAATTCTGGCTAAAGTATCTTCTATGATTGTTAAATTTTTTAATCCCAAAAAATCCATTTTTAAAAGGCCCAGATCCTCAATTGAATGCATTTCATATTGGGTTACGATTGTTTTTTCATCCTGGGTGGGATGCTGAAGCGGAACAATTTCATCTAAAGCCGTATCAGAGATAACTACGCCGCAAGCATGAGTTGAGGCGTGTCTCGCCACTCCTTCCAGTTTTTTAGCAAAGTCAATCAATGTTCTCGCTTGCTGGTCGCTTTCGTAAAGCTGCCTGAATTCTGAAACCCCTTTTATCGCTTGGTCTAAAGTCAATCCAAAAGGGATTAATTTTGCGATTTGGTCGCAAAAAGAATAGCTGTATTTCAATGCTCTTCCCACATCCCTGACCACGGCCCTTGAAGCCATTGTTCCAAAGGTAATAATTTGAGCCACTCTGTCTCTGCCATATTTTTCAGCAACATAGTTTATAACTTCGTCTCTTCTTCTGTCGGCAAAGTCCAAATCAATATCGGGGAGCGAGGCGCCTCTGCCCGGATTTAAAAACCTTTCGAATAAAAGATTATATTTTATCGGGTCAACATTGGTGATATTTAACAAATAGGCGACCAATGAACCTCCGGCGCTGCCTCTGCCGGGTCCGACTACTATTCTTTTTGATTTCGCCCAATTAACAAAATCCTGCACAATTAAAAAATAAGAGGCAAAACTGGTTTGTTTAATAACAGAAAGCTCATAATTTAATCTTTCAACAATCGTTTTATCAATATTTTCTCCAAACCTTTTTTTTAGGCCTTCCCTGCAAAGCTCTTCCAGATAGTCGTTTGGCGTTTTTCCCGAAGGCACTTCAAAGGTGGGAAGTTTTACTTTCCCGAGCTCAAACTGGAAGTTGCAGCTATCTGCGATTTTTTGGGTATTTTCAATTGCTTCTGGAAAATCTTTAAACTCTTCCATCATTTTTTCAGGGCTTTTCATTGAAAAATCATCTGTTTTAAAAGTCAGGCGTTCCGGGTCGTTAGAGTCAGCCCCTGTATTAATTAACATTAAAACATCTTGAGCGTCCGCGTCTTCAGTTCTTAGATAATGAATGTCATTGGTGGCGACAAGGGGAATACCTAATTTTTTAGAAATATTAATAATGCCAAGATTGACGGTTTTTTGTTCCGGCAAATTTTGATGATGCTGGAGTTCTAAATAAAAATTCCCTTTTCCAAAAATATCTTCGTATTTTTGAGCCAATTTTTCCGCCTCTTCAATTTTGTTTGATAAAACCAAACGAGGAATTCTTCCTTGAAGGCAGGCGGATAATCCGATAAGGCCCGAACTGTGCCGGGCCAGCAATTCCTCGTCTATTCTTGGCTTGTAATAAAAACCCTCCAGATGAGCTTTAGTTATTAATTTCACCAGATTTTTATAGCCCTCTTCGTTTTTAACAAGCAAAATCAGGTGGTATCTTTTATCGTCAATATTAGGCCTTGTTTGATGCATTCCTTCGTATGCCAAGTACATCTCACAGCCGATTATGGGTTTTATTCCTTTTTCCTTTGCTTTTTTATAAAATTCAACAGCGCCGTAAATATTGCCATGGTCGGTTAAGACTACAGAATCCATTCCCAGTTGTTTTACATAATCTAAAAGCTCGTCTATTTTTGGCAGGCCGTCAAGCAATGAGTAATGCGAATGTACGTGCAGATGAGTAAATTTTGGCATTAGACTATTTTACAAGATAATTTTTGTAAAAGCAAAAAGTAGGCGAAAATCTTTTTTAAACTTGACAAACACGTATTATATGCTATACTTTAAATAGCATCAGCGGGGTTAGTGGGATCTCGTTGAAAAAAAAGGAGGGAAAGAAATGGGACTCACTCTAGTTCTCCTTGCAACGTTGGCGATAGTGCTCGTTGGCGTTCTGCCGAGCATTCGAGAAGCTCGGCGCCGGAATTTCAAAGCAGTCTTCGGGTTTGACCCGGCGATGGCAGAAAAGTACGGTCGCAGACACAAGGAGGGAATGCCGATAGTTCGAAATTACCTCGACATGATCAAGACTAGCCGGGATGATGCCAGTACCGCTCTCGATCAAACTTCCTTGGACGGGCTGAACAAGAAATCCGGAGACAATCTCGCCAAACGGGATCGGCAGTATCGGCATGCTTACTGGCTTGCCAGAAAGTACGGCTACATCTCGGATAAGCCTCGCATCACCAAGCCCGCTCCCGTCCTCGTTCCTATTCCAAGATCACAAGAATCCTAGCATAGGCTGGACAGCCCCACTCTGTCCCGTCAAAGATGAGGAAGCGTTGAACACAGCGCTTCCTCCCATACTTCAGCCCATTTGAAAAAGTGGTCTGAAAGATGGGAAAGGACATTGGAAACCAAGTTCCGCTTTGCGGGACGAAGGTGGAAAAGAGGACGAAGTCCTCTTTGACTGCCGAACAAATTTTGCTTCGCAAAATCTAACGGGGCAATAAAAAACAGCTTTCAACGCTGTTAAATATCGGGTGGGCGAAGAGAACTACGTTCTCTTCTTCACCTTCGGTGGGCGATGAGAACTACGTTCTCTTCTTCACCTTCGGTGGGCGATGAGAACTTCGTTCTCATCTTCACCTTCGGTAGGCGATGAGAATTACGTTCTCTTCTTCACCTGCGTCGGTAAGCAAAATAATAATCATCTCTGTCTCGCTTCAAGCATACTGATTCTTTTTTCAAGAATGGCGAATTCGTCGCGACCGACTTTCTGCTTCAAATCGTTTTTTATAAATTCAATGTCAAGCTTGA
>JAUSLA010000010.1 GCA_030646565.1 bacterium | reverse complement strand
TTAGCGGTTTAAAGATTTCTTTTTTTCTTGATAAAGTATTGTATAATTTAAGCATTAAAAAATTATAGCATATCTTGCAAATTTTTTCTATTTTGATATGCTAAATACAGCAGAACCTTGACAATAAGGGAGGAGAATCGTGATGGATGTCTTAATCTGGATTTTAGCAGCGCTTCTTTGGCTGCCGGCCGGGTATTTGGGCGCTCGTCTTTTAAACGCCTTTAGCGGTGAAATGTTTACTTTTGATTGGCAAAAACCTGCGTCCAATCCGCAGACTTTCGGGCTAGGTATTTTTTTTGGAGGATTAACTCTTGCTTTCGCAATTTGTGTGTTTTCATTTTTTTTGTTTATTTTTGGGTTAGGTTCTTTTCTTGAAATAGCGATAACTTTTCTTGGCCATTTCGCGCCAAGAAAATAATCAATAGGGAGGTATACGTGGGCACAAAAGCTCCTGTAAAATGGACAATTGATGTTCCGGAATCAACCCCTGGCAATCCTTTTTTTATCCGAAGGCAATTTCCTGTTCCGCAACCGCAAAAAGAGCCGGCTCCTGCGCCTCGGCAAGAACCGGCAAGGAGAAAATAAAATGGCGAGAATTCTGGCTTGGAGGTCTTGGAGGGTAAGGTGGAGCACAGAAAAGAAAGGATTTGTGCTTAGGTCTGTTTATATTGATTTTTCTTGGTTTGAAGCGAATGTTACAGCCGACCAAGAACCAGAGCAAATTTTTGATGCTCACCATTATGGAAGATTACACGGTCTACATGCTATTTTAGCTGGAGCTAAAAATCGATATTTTCTTCCCGCGCAATTATCTTCTAGCAGTTGTTGCGTATCTAATTCTGATTTTCCCTCTTCGCGCCTGATTGTTTTGGGCGCAATTGAACCATATGGCAGAATAGTGGGCCATGAGGATGGTGTAATTCGTTCAGAAAAAATGCGTATTTTGGCATTAAGAGTGGAGGAATTTGGACGTATTCCTGACTGCAAACATAGTTATTATATTCTTCGGGATTTTTTTCCAGAAGTTCAAAAAATTAGCGCCTTAACGATACCATGCAATCTTTGCGCGGATAGTTATTGCAGCTTTTTGGCAACTTCCAGAATCCGAAAAACTTCTGATAATATTTTTACGAAAGAAGAGATTGAAAGACAATTACTTCTTTTTTATGAAGTGCCCCGTCTTCCTGTGGACGTCGGTCCCTGGAAAAGCCCATGGGGCGGCGGTCCCGAATGGATGCCGCCCAGAGAATGGCTTTTGTGAGATTGTTAAAATAAGGCAGTTGCAATAAAACAACTGCCTTTTTATTTTTTAGAATTCGTGCTAAGATTTAAAAATATCATTAAAAATTTGCATCTATGTTAAAGAAAATTGATATTGTTTTAGCTCTAATTACCGGAGAAATTACAGCTTTGTTTTTTTACAATTTACTAAAGGATTTAAATTTGAAAGGCGGTGAGAACTGCGTTCTCATCTTCACCTGCGCTTCCATAAATGGAAGCTCGGTAATAGATTTTTTGGGCTGGATTTTAGCGGTTTCTTTCCCAATTTTAACTGTAATCTGCCTTTGGGTAAGCTTTCTTTTGGGGAAAAAATTCTTGTGGATTTTTCAGGCAGCCAAGTATTTGCTGATTGGCGTTTTGGCAACCATTATGGATTTGGGCGTTTTAAATCTTCTGATAAATATTTCGGGAATCGCAGCAGGCTTATATTTTTCTGTTTTCAAAGGAATTTCTTTTATTGTGGCAACCTGCTCAAAATACGCGGGAGATAAATTTTGGGCTTTTGAGAAAATGGAAAAAAAGGGGATAGGAAAAGAGTTCGGGCAGTTCTTTTTGGTAACTTTAGTTGGTTTTGTGATTAATGTCGGAGTCGCTTCTTTTGTGGTAAATAATGTTGGCCCCCAGTTTGGATTAACCCCAAAACTCTGGGCCAACGTAGGGGGAATTGTTGCTGCTTTTGGCGGTATGGCTTGGAATTTTATCGGCTATAAATTCATCGTGTTTAAGAGCTGAAGCTTTAGCTGAAGCGAAAGAAGAAACGTATTTCTTCGCACAGTAGTATGCCATTAGTGTTTTATCGAAAATACAGGCCCCAGAAATTTTCAGAAGTGATTGGCCAAGAACACATTGTTAAGACCCTAACTAATGCTCTTTCTTCCGGCCTGATTTCCCACGCCTATTTGTTCTGCGGGCCCAGGGGTTGCGGGAAAACAACTCTTGCCCGGCTTTTTGCTAAATCCCTTAACTGCCAAAACCGAAAAAATGGCGAGGGCGATGAAACTAAAGTTTCATCTTCACCCTTCTCTAACGCTCGGGTGGGCGATGAAACTAAAGTTTCTTCTTCAACTACCCGAGTCCCGCAAAGCGGGACGAAGGGCGGAGAAGAGCAAAAGCTCTTCGATTCGCTTTCGCACAGCGAAAGCTCGGTGTTTGAACCCTGCAACCAATGCTCGTCCTGCCTTGAAATTAGTCAAGGAAAAGATATGGACCTTATTGAAATTGATGCCGCCTCTAACCGGGGAATTGACGATATAAGGGATTTGAGAGACGGGATAAAATTTGTTCCGACAAAATCAAAATATAAAGTGTTTATTCTGGATGAAGCCCACCAATTGACTAAAGAAGCCGCCAACGCTTTATTGAAAACTTTGGAAGAACCGCCAAGCCACGCGATTTTTATTCTGGCGACAACGGAAATTCATAAAATGATACCGACTATTATCTCCCGCTGCCAGAGATTTGATTTCAGAAAATTAACCTTGCCGGAAATCACTAAAAGATTGGAGATTATTGCGGAGAAAGAAGGAGTGAAGATTGAAAAGTCAGCCTTAGAAATGATAGGAGTTAATGCAACGGGCTCCATCAGAGACGCGGAAAGCTTGTTCGGTCAGGTCTTGACTTTTGGCGGAACTTTGGGCAGGAAAGGCGAAATCAAAGCAGAAGATATTAAGAATTTATTAGGACTGGTTGAAACAACATTAGTGATTAATCTGTGCGATTTCCTTGCCCAGAAAAAACCTTCAGAAGCCATCATCTTTGTAAACGAACTAGCTGACAGTGGCGTTGATTTGCAGGAGTTTAACAGAGCCATTGTTAATTATTTGAGGCAGGCATTGATTTTGAAAATTACCGGCCCGGAAATAGGCAATACGATTATTACCGGGTTGACCAAAGAAGAATTCCAAAAACTTCAGGTCCAAACAGCTCTTTTTAAAGAAGAAGAATTGCGCAAAATTTTGAATTATTTTCTTGAAGCGGAAAATAAAATAAAGTATTCCTCAATTATTCAGCTCCCTTTAGAGTTAGCTATAATTGAATCCTGCGAAACCGCGTAAATCATAAACCGAGCTTTCGCATAGCGAAAGCGAAGGTCAAGAAGAGAACGCAGTTCTCTTCGCCTAACAAAATAATAAATAATCATTAAAAAGAAAAAGCATAATCATAATCATTGCGGGGTGGTGTAATGGTAGCACAGATGGTTTTGGTCCATCTGATCTAGGTTCGAATCCTAGCCCCGCAGCTCTTTTCGCTTCATTAATAAAATATATAAAAAAGAAAAGACACTGAGCTCAGCAGAGCGAAGTGCCATAATTTCGTTAAAATATCAGCGCCTCCGGCTCTATCTATATAAAAAAGAAGAAGTCCCCGAGAAGCCCGAGGGCGACGAAGGGTGTTACATGCTAAGTCAGGCGATCGAGATGCCTCAGTTCAAAAAAATACCAAAGCGTTAGGCGTGGAAGTTGATGATTTGGTCAAATAATTTTATGGCGCAACAAGTTTCATGGCATACCAAAACAACTTCAGAAATTCTTGATACATTCCATACGCGTGAGCACGGCTTAACTAAAAAAGAGGCGGCGGAGCGTCTCAAAGAACACGGCCCTAATAAACTGCCGGAGGCTAAAGTTGACAGCCTCGCGGTTATTTTTCTGCGCCAGTTTCAGAGCCCGCTCATCTACATTCTCCTTGCGGCAAGCCTGATTGTGTTTGCGATGAAAGAGTTGATAGATGGGGCCATTATTCTTTTTGTCCTCCTCTTTAACGCGGTCGTGGGAACAATTCAAGAAGGCAAGGCGCAAAATACGCTTCTTGCGCTCAAAAAATTCGTGGAAACCAGCGCTGCCGTGCTTCGCGACGGCGAAAAACTCATTATTCCAGATTTTGAGGTTGTGCCGGGAGACATCTTGGCGCTCATTGAAGGAGACAAAGTGCCGGCAGACGCGAGAATTATCTTCTCTCGCAACCTCAAAGTAGATGAAGCATCTTTAACCGGAGAATCCGAACCAGTGCATAAAATTTCTGATGTTTTAACACAAACTGATCTCCCGACCGCAGAACAGAAAAACATAGTCTTCAAAGGAACCCATATCGTTGCCGGAAGCGGCAAAGCGGTTGTGGTGGCCACGGGCTTCAATACGGCGGTTGGCGATATCGCCAAAGAGATTGCGGCGATTGACACTGAAATACCGCTCAAAGCAAATATCCGTTATCTCTCGCGTCTCATTATCATCGCTGTCGCAAGCATCAGCGTCTCGCTCTTTTTTCTCGGCCTCGCGCTCGGCAAATCTTTTAAGGAAATGTTTACTACGGTTGTTTCCCTTTCAGTTTCTATTATTCCCGAAGGACTGCCGATTGTGGTCACGCTTGTGCTCGCCACCGGCGTGTGGAGAATGTCAAAGCGCAACGCTCTCGTAAAGAAATTGCAAGCGGTTGAAGTCCTTGGACAAGCGCGCGTAATTGCGGTTGATAAAACCGGGACCATCACTAAAAATGAACTCGTTATTCAAAAAGTGCATGTGGGCGGCAAATTCTTTGAAGTGGGCGGCATTGGCTATGAACCAAAGGGAGATATTCATCTCGGAGAGAATGTTATCGATCCTCTCAACCATCCAGAACTTCTTTTTGCCGGGAAAATTTCCGCATTCTGCGCCAATGCCCACGCCGCGTATGATTCAGAAAATGAAAAGTGGCAAGTATTTGGCGATCCCACCGAGGCGGCGCTTGCGGTATTCGCCGAAAAGATCGGATTTCGTAAAGACGATTTGGAACGCGAGTCGCCCCAAACCGCCGAAATCCCGTTTGATTACAAAACAAAATACCACGCCACCAGCCATAGCGTTGATGGGCGAACGCTTCTCACCGTAGTCGGCGCGCCAGAGGTTGTGTTGGGATTATCTTCAAAAAAATGGAGTCAGAATACCACTCATCAACTCTCGGTTGAGGACAAAAAAAATCTTGAATCCATCTTTACGGAAATGTCGCAGAAAGGGCTTCGGGTGCTTGCGCTTGCCATAGAAGAAAACGCGCCAAAAACCATCAGCCAAGAAGACATTCGCGATCTTGCCTTTGTCGGATTTGTGGGTATGAAAGATGCGCTTCGCCCGGAAGTTAAAGACGCGATGCAAAGAGCTACGGACGCGGGAATTCGCGTAGTGATGATTACCGGAGATCACAAACTCACCGCTCAAGCCATCGCCAAAGAGGCTGAAATTTACCGCGTCGGAGAAGAAACCATTACGGGGCCAGAAATTGACGCTATTTCCGACGAAGAACTTTCTCGGAAACTTGATAGGGTTTCTGTGTTCGCGAGAGTTACGCCGGAACATAAACTTCGCATCATTAACGCCTATCGCAAACGAGGTGAAGTGGTGGCAATGACCGGCGACGGCGTGAATGACGCGCCGGCCCTTGTCGCCGCGGACATCGGCGTTGCCATGGGGCGTATCGGCACCGAGGTTGCCAAAGAAGCGTCGGACATCGTGCTTCTTGATGATAATTTTGGAAGTATTGTTTCGGCTATAGAAGAGGGGCGGAGTATTTACAAAACAATAAAAAAAGTTATTCTCTATTTGTTTTCAACAAGCGTTGGCGAAGTGCTCACTATCGCCGGAGCATTATTCCTCGGCTATCCACTCCCCATTTTGGCGGCACAGATTATCTGGCTCAACTTTGTCACAGACGGGTTTTTCGATGTCGCGCTTGCCATGGAACCAAAAGAGAAAGGACTTTTGGCTGGGAATTTTGAGCGGCCAAAAAAATACCTTATTGATAAGCTCATGGCGCAGCGAATGTTTGTCATGGCTGTCCCGATGATGATTGGAACTTTGTTCCTTTTTAAAGGTTACTACGAGGTCGATATTACTAAAGCCTGGACAATATCGCTTACCACGCTTGCGGTATTTCAATGGTTCAACGCTTGGAACTGCCGGCATGAATCAAAATCTATATTCCAGATGAATCCCTTTTCAAATAAATTCTTAATCGGAGCGACAGCTATCATTATTTTTCTGCAGATGCTCGCAATCTACAATCCCGTTATGCAAAAACTGCTTCGCACCACAGAACTTTCATTCTCCGAATGGATGCTTATTATTCCCGTTGCCGCTTCCATTGTGCTTGTGGAAGAAATAAGAAAATTTGCGTATCGCAAGAAAGTGTCATGAATAGAGACCATTTCGAACAATTGATTCGCGAAGCAATAGTGGCGTTGCCGCGCAATATCCGAGAGGCATTGGACAATGTCGCGTTTGTTGTTGAACAGGAGCCGCGCCGCAAAAAAGCGAAAGAAGTCGGAATTAGAATGAACGAAACGCTCCTCGGACTCTACGAGGGCATTCCGCGGATAAAACGCGATTCTGGATACTTTGGCGTGTTGCCGGATAAAATCACTATTTTTCAAAACCCGCTTGAGGAGTTAAGTGATGGAGATGAGAACAAATTAAAAAAGCTCGCGCGCGAAGTGGTGCAGCATGAAATCGGTCATCATCTCGGTCTCGATGAAGAAGAGCTTCGCGCGCTGGAAGCAAAGAAAAGAAAAAATAAATCACAAAAATAAATTATGATTTCTCTCGCACAAATCTTCTGGATTTTATTTGCAATTTTTATTCTTGGAGCAGTTTTTTTCGATCTTTCTTTTAAAAAATTGAGGGAAGATAAAAATGCTAATTGAATTTCAAATAAGATGGGGAAAATGATTTTAAATTATTAACATGAACCACCAAAAATCAGAATTTTATTTTTTACTCATTTTACTCGCGGGAATTTTTATCCTTGCCTTTTTCATTTTTAAACCCTTTCTCTACGCGCTTGCCCTAGCAATGGTTTTTGCAACCGTGTTGCAGCCCGTCTATCAAAAAATAGCAGGGTTTGCTCGTGGACGGCAAGGACTAGCGGCGCTCGCCACTATTGTAATCGTTATTGTTTTTATTTTCACCCCTCTTATATTTCTGGGAATACAAATCTTTCAGGAAGCTCAACAACTCTACTTCTCTCTTACAGATGGTGGCGGAAAAGACGCTATTCTTAACGTCTTCAATGTCCTGATAGATAAACTCCAAGAATATTTTCCTGCTGCGCAAAAATTTTCTGTAAACGTTGATCAATATCTTAAACAGGGTCTCGGCTGGCTACTTCAACATCTCGGTGCCGTTTTCGGTAGTTTTGCAAAAATAATAGTGAGTTCCCTAATATTCCTTATCGCTCTTTATTATTTGCTCAAAGACGGCCAGAAATTAAGGGCGGCTGTTATCGCTTTAAGCCCCCTTTCGGATGCCGATGAAGAAGCAATTTCCAAAAAGCTGGGAATGGCGATTAACTCGGTTGCGAGGGGGAGTCTTCTAATCGCGCTTGCTCAGGGAGTATTGACCGCGGCGGGATTTCTGATTTTCGGAGTCCCTAACGTTGTCCTTTGGGGAAGTGTGGCGGCAATAACCGCTCTCATCCCCGGCATCGGCACCGCGCTCGTACTCGTCCCGGCTATTATATTCCTTTTTCTAACAGGCGAGGTGTTTTCTGGGGTCGGTCTTATTGTGTGGGGAGTGGGAGCGGTGGGGCTTGTTGACAATTTTTTGGGCCCTAAACTTGTTGGGCGCGGCATACGACTGCATCCTTTAATCATTCTTTTATCGGTCCTTGGCGGTGTTGGATTTTTCGGACCCATCGGTTTCTTGTTGGGACCGCTCACTATAAGCCTGCTTTTTGCCCTTTTGGATATTTATTCCTCTTTGAGGAAAAATTTGCTATAATATAATCATTATGACTATCTCAAAGTATCTTACACGAATCTCCTTTATCGGGCTTCTTGTCGTTTTTTTTCTGTTTTCAAGTGTTGTCGCTTTTGTTACCGATTGGTGGTGGTTTTCCGAGGTTGGCTACACCCAAATTTTTATTAAGTCTCTGATTGCTAAAATAGCGCTGTTTTTGTCAACAGGGATTTTCGCCGCCGTTTTTTTGCTCGCCAACTTCTATTTGGCGATCCGCTCAACCCGTTCGACGGGCTCAGAGTGGACGGCAATTTTACCGGAAGCTTTAATCGGTCAACCGATAAGTTTAGACAGCCGCATTGTTAAAAAATTTGCCGTTGTGTTGAGCGCGGTCATCGCGTTTTTTTTCGGACTCGTAGCCGCTGGCAACTGGCAGGAGGTGTTAAAGTTTATTTCAGGCGCGCCATTTGGCACAGTAGATCCTATCTTCAGTAAAGACATCGGCTTTTATCTATTTACCCTTCCAGTATTTCAGACGGGATTGGGGATGATAAAATTTCTCGTTCTATTATCGCTTGTCGGTTCCGTAACCATATATTTTTTGCGGGGCAGCCTTTATGTCGCAAGTCTGCGATTGCTTAAGCAAATGCGAATTGAACGCGCAACGAGAATCCATCTTGGCATCTTGCTCGCTATTTTTCTGGCAGCCATTGCCGCCGGGGTCTATCTTTCTCGCTTTACGCTGGTGACAAGTCAGAGCGGTTTAATATTTGGCGCGACATACACAGACGCAACCGTGAGAATATTCATGCTTTGGATTTCAATGGTTACCGCTGTACTTGCGGCAGTTTCGGCCGTCTTTTGGATATGGAAAGGAAAGTTGTCGTTGCTTATCGGAGCCGTTTCTTTGTATGTTGTCGTGGGATTCGCCGGAGCGGTGATCCCGTCTCTTGTCCAAAAACTGGTAGTTGCCCCAAATGAGCTCGTAAAAGAAACGCCGTTCATTAAGTATAATATCGCCGCTACCCGTCAGGCGTTTGCGCTTGATAAAATTGAGGAACGAGAAATCTCGGGAGATAAGCCCATTACCGCGGCTGACATCTCGGTCAATGATCTCACGATTAAAAATGTGCGTCTTTGGGACAGAAAACCCCTTTTATCAACTTTTTCCCAGATACAAGAAATCAGAACCTATTACGAGTTTGTCGAAGTAGATAATGATCGCTATATCATAGACGGAGAGATTCGTCAGATTATGCTTTCCCCGCGGGAGTTGGCTTCCGCCAGTTTACCGAATAGAAACTGGATTAATGAGCGGCTGACGTTTACGCATGGATATGGAGTAGCGGCAGGGCCGGTGAATCAAGTTACTCCCGAAGGCTTGCCGGTTTTATTCGTTAAGGATTTACCGCCCAAATCTAATGTGAAGGAGCTCGAAATTTCGCGCCCGGAGATCTACTTCGGCGAGCTTTCGAACGACTATGTCATCGCAAAAACCAAATCTCTCGAGTTCAACTATCCAAAAGGCGAAGAAAATGTCTACGCAACATATGAAGGCGCGGGTGGGGTGGAGATGAACTCTTTCATCAAGCGTGTCTTTTACGCAGTAAAATTCAAATCGCTGAAACTACTTTTGTCCAACGATATAACCAGCGAGAGTCGTATTCTGTATTACCGCACTATTGCCGAAAGAATCGCCAAAATCGCGCCGTTTTTAACATTTGATAAAGATCCCTATATTGTCATTGCTGACGGAAAAGTTTACTGGATTGCCGATGCTTATACCACAAGCGACCGTTATCCTTACTCTCAACCGTTGCGGTTGAACGGCAAGAACGTAAATTACGTGAGAAACTCGGTAAAAGTGGTGGTTGATGCGTATAATGGTAGCGTCGTCTTCTATAAAGCCGAAGGTCCCGAGTCCTCTCGAGGGACGGACACAGAGGACCCGATTTTAAAAACATACGCCGCGATTTTCCCCGGAACATTCCGGCCGATGTCAGAAATTCCAGAGAGCCTAGTTTCTCATTTGCGCTATCCCGAAGATATTTTTACCCTGCAGACTGCCGTGTATTTGGTCTACCACATGGATGATCCGCAGATTTTTTACAACAAAGAAGACCAGTGGGAAATTCCGGCCATTGCGTCAGAATCTATACAACCACGGCATATTATTATGAAGCTGCCGGGAGAGAAAAATGAGGAATATGTTTTAATGCTGCCCTTTACCCCTCGGGCAAAAGACAACCTGTCCGCTTGGATGGTCGCTCGTAACGATGGAGGAAGTTACGGCAAGTTGTTAGTGTATCGTTTTCCTAAAGACAAGCTTGTGTTCGGACCAAAACAAATCATCGGCCGTATCAACCAGGACCCGGTGATTAGTCAGCAGATCTCGCTTTGGAGTCAAGGCGGGTCGCAAGTAATCCAAGGCCCACTTTTAGTTATTCCGATTGAGGAATCGCTCTTGTATGTGCGCCCGCTCTATCTCAAGGCCGAAGCCGGAAAAATCCCTGAGTTAAAAAGGGTGGTTGTGGCGTATGAAAATAAAATTGCCATGGAACAGACGCTGGAAGAGGGGTTGTCAAAAATCTTCGGAATAGGAGCGGCAACAAAATCATCCGTTTCAGACGGACCGCCAACCAAAGGCGTTCGTCCCGAGGACTCAGCCCCGAGGGATGTTGAGGAACGCATACAAAGAGCGGCGGCCGCGTATGAAGAGGCATTGCGAGCGCAACGAGAAGGCGACTGGACGCGCTATGGCGAAGCAATAAGGCGCCTGGGAGAGATTCTAAAACAATGAAGTAGCCATCATATGCTAGGTCAGGCGGCTGAATCCCTTTTAAAGCTTCGGTTCTAAATCGAGGTTGCTCAGCATCAGTCAGCGTGTTATCGAGGCGACTAAATCCTATTTTATTTGATTTATATTTTACCATGAAATTGATACTAATTGATGGCGGTCCAGCTTCTGGCAAAAATACTCTTGGTGAGTTATTAATTACGGAATTTATTAATTCTGGAAAAAAAGCTATTTTGTTAGATTTAGATACCTACGTAGAACAATTTAATCCTAAGTGGATTTGGAAGGATAAAAAAGAAAAAGAAAAAGACCAACTCAATGCTAGAATAAATATCGCAAAAGATATAAGAAAATATCTTCAAGAAGATTTTATAGTTATAGTTATTGGAGAAAGATTTCTAGCCAAGAAAAGTGTCGCCAATTTTGTTGATAGGCTTGGGGTAAGCTGTCCCACGTATCTTTATCACTTGAGCACCCCCCTTCCCCTAAGAGAACAAAGGCTACATGAGAGAGGTCACCATTTTTTAATTGATTTAGCGAAAGATCAAAAAGACCGTAATGAGGTTAAAGAATGGCCTGGATATGTATATGAAAATATAAACTCGCCCGAAGTTGATGCATCGCACTTGATTTCATTGATTCGAAAAAAGAAAGGATTGGTTCTTGACAAGGCAATATAATGTACGCTATTATGTACACATAAGCATAAATTAATAATCCATATTAACCATGAACACAAAAACGACTTTATCAATTTCAGAGGCCAGAAAAAAATTATTTGAAATAGCTGAGAAGGTTCAAAAACCATCAACCCATTATATTTTGACCGAGAAAGGCAGGCCGAAAGTTGCTTTTATGTCTGCTGAAGAGTTTGAATCTTGGCAGGAAACTTTAGAAGTAATACGTGATTTTCCTGATATAGAAAAAGATATTAAAAAATCTGAAAGGGAATACAAGAGAGGTAATTATGCAACTCTTGAAAGCGTATTATCTAAAGAAGGTTTTATTTTGGCTGATAAAAATAGAAAATAAATATGTATCAGATAGCTTTATCAAGAATCGCAGAAAAAGATTTAGATAGAGTCGATACAAAATACAAGCCGCATATTTTCGCGGCTTTTTTTGATTTGAGAAAAGACCCCTATTTAGGGAAAAAACTTAAGGGAAAGTTCCAGGATTGTTATTCTTTACGAAGCGGCATATATCGAATTGTCTATAAAATTTATAAAACTAATTTGAATATTCTTATTATTCGCATCGGTCCGCGTCAAGGAGTATATAAATAATAGTGTCTCATTATAAGTCCCCTGACCGAGACGCGTCGGCGAGACATCCTGAAAATCGTCAAATTTTCTTTCAAATTTTCGATTCCAGATCGAGGTTGCCAGCATCGTTTAAGTGACCGACACGTGTAGTTAAAAGTTAAAATTTAGGTCCGTGAAGTCCCAAGGGCTGGCGGGAAGGCCGAAGTTGAGAAAATTGACTTACTCTTAGGTTGTGTTAGGATTAAAACACATGGAGAAAACTCTATTAAAATTTAAACTCCCCGTTTCTATTATTCGGGAAGGTAAAAAATACGTAGCTTATACTCCCGCTCTTGATTTATCTACTTCCGGAAATGATTACGGAGGCGTAAAAAAACGATTCAACGAAATCGTTAATGTTTTTTTTGAAGAGCTTATTAAAAAGGGTACATTAGAAGAGGCGCTGCGGGATTTAGGATGGAAGAAAGTGCAATCAAAATGGAGTCCGCCAATAGTGATTTCACAAGAATCTCAAACCGTTCTGGTTCCTGTAAAATAATATTATGGCTTCTTGTACGCCTATCCATTGGAAAAAATTCGAAAAATTTCTTTTATTTGTGGGATGTCATTTTGAAAGAGAAAAGGGCGACCATCGAATTTATTGGCGAGATGGTTTAAAGCGACCGGTAGTTATTCCCCGCGATGCGGAACTGCCGGTTTTTATTATCCGGAACAATCTGCGAATTTTAGGCATTGACACTGAAAAGTATCTTGAAATTTTAGAGAGAATTTGAATCAACGGCTGAAACCCGACGATGGTCCCCAGAAATAATCAAAATTTAGCAGGAGATGAGATGCTACACTGTTTCGTTTGAAATAATTTGTGTTAAAATAGCCCTGACTAAGACGGGTCGGTGAGATACCCAAAAAATCGTTAAATTCCCCTTAAAACCTTGGTTCCAGACCGAGGTTGCCGGCGCTTCGGCAGGCTCAGTGCAAGCCAAATAATAATAAAAAGGTTCCTGACACCTTTTCTCTTATGTTCGCAAAACAGACGGATGACGAATTATTAAAACGTGCCGAAAAGCTTCAGCAGGAAGCCATGGGGATCATTGATAAACTGGGGATTTTTTCTATACTGAAGAAAATATCAGAACCCTCTATTATTGGAAGCGCCGAGAATGGCCTCATGGTTTGGCCTGATATCGATATCCATGCGTACATGAAAGAGCTCGATCTTGATAAGGTGCTGGACCTTCTCAAGGAGTTCGCCTTACTTCCGACCATTCAGAAGGTTCAATTCAGTAATTTCCGAGAGTTGCGTCGGGACCATCTTAAAAGCAAAATGCGTTTTCCTCGCGGTTACTATGTCGGCTTGCGCTCCGTCCAGCCGTCCGGTGAATGGAAGGTAGATATATGGTTTGGAGAAAAGGGGACGCCTATTAACGATTACGATGTTCTGAACCTTTCAAGTATAACTAAAGAGCAGAGGGCCGCAATTCTTAGGATTAAAAAGGCCTGGCTGGACGAGAAAGGCGGCTACAAAGATGGGGTGATCAGCATCGATATATATAAAGCCGTATTGGAGCACGGAATAATAGATGAAAATAATTTCAAGGATTATATAAAAAGCAATAACGAGTCTCCGCATTAACTAGGCAGACTACACGCAAGATTGATTTTTTAGTTGTGGAAAATTGTGTAAATTCTGATTTTTAGCCCCGACCGAGACCCTCTTTCTTTATTTGATTATTTTCAGGACTACGGACGGGCAAGCGCGTCAGTGAATATAATAAAAATCGCCAAGAAGGTCGAAAGATCTCATTCGAGCCTGAGGCTCTCAGAGCCGAATGGCCTGAGCGTAGTCGAACGGACGGTTTTTTGGTAGAATAAGAAAAACTATGGGTATAAAAGCTGAATTTAACCCAGATCTTGCCTTAAGGAACATCTCTGAATTTAAAAATGGGAACAGAAAAGAGGAAGAATGTATTCCTGAAGATATTGAAGTTGGAAAAATCTACTTTTTTTTGAAAGAAGAACAAAGAAACTATTGGATTGAAGGAGAAGTCCCTTTAGTTGAAACAAAAGGTAATCAAAATCTTTCTCGACCAAAGGCAAGTATTCTGATTTTAGAAGCAGCGCATTTTATTGATAATGGGCGGCTTTATACTAAGGGAAAATATAAAGTCGTAGAATTGTTTGATGATGACAAAGTTCATTTTGATGGTTTTAATAAAATAGACAGAGTTATTTAAACGACACTCATTTTCGACCTTCACTTCGCTTGGCAGGCGATGAAGTTTACCTTCTTTAAGGTTTGCCTTCATCTTTACCGAGCCCACCCGAAGGGCGGGCTCGGTGCTTGCTTTTTTGAAAGAATTAATATAAGATAGAATCAGTTGAGAGTACGGACTATAAGGGCGACGAGGACTTCGTCCTCGTCTTCACCTTCGCTTCCATAAATGGAAGCTCGGTAGATGACGAAAAAACAACAATTTTTATCAGAGCATAATAAATTGTCTCCTTTAAACTTGCTGGCTACAACGCCTTTGCTTTCGCGTTTTAGAATAGAAAAAACCTTGCTTTTTAAAGATGAGGATTGGTCAATAGATAAGCTTCGCAGGCCATTTATTTTGTGGCTGACTTCTTTGACGACTAAAGAAAAAGAAGATATGAGGAAGAAAAAAATATGACCATTCGACATTGACCAGTCAGTTTCTAAATGTTAATATAAAATCAGTTAGTTGCCTAATAAAAATGTAGTCGAGTTTATTCGGGGAACTAAACTTTAGGGTAAAACCTTAAAACATTAATTAAATTAATTACCAAGTTCGCCCAAGGCGGACGAAGGTGAAGGGAAGATGAAGTAACAGCTTCATCGCCCCGACTTATAATCATGGAAGGAACAATTAAGAATCTTACAGATAAAGGATTCGGATTTATTACCGTGGAAGGCGAAGAAAAAGACTTGTTTTTTCATAAGAATGAACTTAAGGACGTAACTTATGAAGAGTTGAAAGTAGGTGACAAAGTGTCTTTTGAAAAATCCGATTCTCCAAAAGGACCCAACGCGACAAACGTAACCCGCATCTAAGAATTATAAGCGGGTTCTTGCCTCGTCTAAGACCGAGCCCCGCGAAGCGGGATGAGGTTAAGAAGAGTAGAAGAACACATTCGTGTTCTTCTGCCAAACTTTCGCGTAGCGAAAGTGAAGGTTCAAAAAGAGAACGCAGTTCTCTTCGCCTCCACCCGTCGCCTACGGCTAGGGTGGCCGAAGTCCTCTTTGACTATGCAAGCCTTGAAAGAGAAAAGAGATAATTGGTCGGCTTACTAACCGAGTCCCGTTTTACGGGACGAAGGTGGAAAAGAGGACGCAGTCCTCTTTGACGAATAAATTATAAAAAACTAAAGGCGATGAGGACTATGTCCTCATCTTCATCTACTCGAGCTGCAGGCGACGGGTGGAGAAGAGCACGAATGTGCTCTTCGACGCGTCCCGCAGAGCAGAACTTGATATATGGCAAAAAAATTGTTTGTCGGTGGGTTATCTTATGAAACCACCGAAGCGACTTTAAAAGAGACTTTTTCTCAAGTTGGAACCGTTGAATCAGCAACTGTTATTACTGATAAAATGTCCGGCCGTTCAAAGGGATTTGGGTTTGTGGAAATGTCTTCCGAAGAAGAGGCTCAAAAAGGCATTGAAACGTTCAATGGCAAAGAGATTGACGGAAAGAATGTTACGGTAAACGAAGCTAAGCCCATGGAAGCTCGCCCCAAAAGAAGCGGATTTGGCGGCGGAGATAGAGGATTCGGCGGAGGTCAAAGAGACCGTTGGTAAAAAGGGAGAAAAAATGCTCGATATCTGAAAAAATCCTCTTAAGGGGATTTTTTCATTTACCGAGTCCCGCTTCGCGAAACTTAGCAGATTGATTAAGTTTTAAAATATTGTATTATATTAAATATGTGTCCGATTTGCACAATAGGAGTAGCGGTGGGCTTGGGCCTTTCGCGCTGGCTTAGAATCAGCGATTTAATTTCGGGCTTGTGGATTGGAGCCTTAATTTTAGCTTTAACTTTATGGTCTTTAAAGTTCTTGGAGAAAAAAATAAAACTTTCCGGCAAAGCCAAACTTATCTGCGGATTTTTAATTTTAGTTTTTATTTGGGCGCTCATTTTTCTGCCCCTATATTTCACCGGCATTATAAATAAAAATCTCCCTGCTGTTTTAGGTCTTGATTATTTAACTTTTAGCAGTTTTCTGGGGATTATTGTTTCAGGATTAGCTGTTTTATCAGATAAAATTATAAGAAAACATAATCAAGGTAAAGTGTATTTTCATTACCAACGGGTTATTCTGCCCTTAGGCTTACTTATTTTAACCTCTTTAATTTTGAAACTTTTTTGTTAATTAACAAGTCTCGCACCCGAGCGGAGCGAAGGGTAAAGGCGAAGAAGACTGCGTCTTCTTCTTCAACTACCCGAGCCGATAGGCGAAGGGTAGAGAAGAACACGAATGTGTTCTTCGATTCGTCCCGCAAAGCGGGGCTCGATATGGAAATAGAAGAACTGCTTAATAAAGTTGGGAAAATCAAGGAAGCCGAAAAAATAGACCTTTCCTCAAAGGAAGATTTAGCCATAGGCGTTATGAATCTTATTTCCATTGAAGAGCACCTTTATTTTACTTATAAGAAAACTAACGCCGAGAATCTTTTGAATCTTTTGAACGAGGTCAGGGAGATGAGAAAAAATTTGCTTTTGCAAATAGTGAAAAATCCCAAAGGTGAAATTTGGTGTATCTCAAAACATCTTTTAGCCGCCGCAATGAGATTGATAGAAGTAGGGACTAAAAAACTTAATGAAAATAAAGTCGAAGAGGCAAAAGAGCTTTTTGACAAGGCTTATCAGCTTTGGAATATTTTCTGGGGGTTAAATCTTAATTTAATAGACGTTAAAGATGTCGATAATTCAGAAATGGCAAACACGGATATGATTTCTATTACCGAAGTTTTAGCTGAGGTGGAGAAGAAGGAATCTTCTTCGACTACCGAAGCTTTAGCTGAGGTGGAGAAGAAGGAATCTTCTTCGACTACCGAAGCTTTAGTTGAGGTGGAGAAGAAGGAATCTTCTTCGACTACCGAAGCTTTAGTTGAGGTGGAGAAGAAGGAATCTTCTTCGACTCAAAAAGACGAAAAGAGTAAAACCGAGAATGTTTCCATTGGCGCTAAATTGGGCAGCGTTCTTCAAAAGATACTTGATTGCTGCAGAGAATAAAAAAAGAAATAACTCATACATTACCAGAGAGAAACTAAACAAATATGAATTCGGTCAACAATCAAGTCAAAATATTAAGTCTTGGCTTTTTCCTGCTCTTTTTTGGTTTTGGGGCGGTTCAGTACTATCAGGTTGTCTATTTTTCCGCAAAAGGGATGGCTGAAGTCGGTTTTTGGTCCCTTATTCTGATTTATGCATTTTTTGCTTTATTTAGTCCTCTGGCAGCGGTTTTAGTTGCAAGATACGGGGCGAAAAGATGTATGATTTTTGCTTCTCCGTTTTATTCCTTTTTTATCCTGACTTTATTGGTAAAATCGGTCTCCTTAGTTTATTTAGCTTCAATTTTTCTTGGAATAGCCGCCTCTCTTTTATGGGTTGGCCAGAACAGCTATTTGATAAGAGCGAGCGATAAAAAATCTTACGGGAGCAACTCGGGTTTCTTTAATGTTCTCGTTTCTCTTGGGGGCGGTTTGGGATTGATAATTTTGGGCTTTCTTGTAAGCCGGTTTTCATTTGGAATGCCATTTTTGTTTTACGCTGTTTTTCCCATAATTGGGTTTCTGTCGCTTTTTCTTCTTAGCGATTTAAGAATGGAACAGAAGCAAAATTATTTCCTTCTCATTAAAAAAGCCTTTACCAGCGCCACCGCCTTAAAATTGGCCAGCATCGGGTTTATTGTTAATTTTATCTTGGGTTTAACTTTAGGAATTATACCTATTGAAATTAAAAACACTTTGGGATTATTCTATGTCGGGGTTTTATCTTCTTTAATTTATGTTTTTCCGATTCTTTTTTCGTATTTTTCTGGAAAGCTATCAGATATTCAAGGAAGAGAGAAAATTATTTTCTTTTCTTATTCTCTGCTTTTGCTGGGATTGATTTCTTTAATTATTTCAAGCAAACCCTTATTTTTAATCCTTGGTATTGTTGCCCTTACTCTTAACTGGGCGATTATCAGACCAATTCTTTATGCTTTAGCTGGAGATATTACCCCTGTCGGCAATCTTGAATCTATCATTGCTTTGTTCTGGACGATTCAAAATCTGGGCGTATTAAGCGCTCTGGTTATTTCCCAAATATGGAAAAACGATATGAAAATAGTCTATTTAATTTCAATCGTTATTACGGCAATTTCTTTTTTCATTTTATTGCCCCTCCTAAAATTAAGGATTGAAAAAATAAAAGAAAAGATTTCCCAAGAAATGCTAAGTTAAAAGAAATTGACAAATATGGAGTCTTATGTTAGAGTGCAGTATTGTTCTTTTACATCATAAAAAGGAGGAAAGCGATGTGCAGAAAAAAAATGGTGGTTGTGTCTGGCGCGGCAAGCGGGATTGGAGCAGCAATATGCTGCGAACTCCTAAAGACAAATATCATACCTGTGGGAATTGATGTAAAGCCCTTTAGTATTTCTGAATTGCGAAAGAAAACGCTCGGCCTATGGTGTTGCGGCAAAGATTTTTTATTTTATAGAGCCGACGCATCAAATAGAAGAGCAATGAAAGCAGTTTTTAGCAATCTTCTTTTTGTTGACGGATTGGTAAACAACGCTGGACTTTTAGGGGGAGATAAAGCCCATGGCGGCAGAAAAATATCATCGTTTAAAAAGATGATGAAAGCGCATGTTCAAACAGCCCTGGTTTTGACCGAATTATCATACCCTTTAATGCGAGAGGGAGGTTCCATAGTAAATATTGGCTCTCTCGAGCTGACGATGGCTGCGCCAGAAGTAGTATTATATACCATCGCAAAGGGCGCATTGTGGGGTATGACCATAGCTTATTCAACCACCTTAGCCGAAAGAGGAATTAGGGTAAATATGGTTTCTCCCGGCAATGTCAACACAGAAAGAAATAAGGCTCAATATGAAAGTGAAGAAGGCAGGAGGCTAATAGACCGCTTTGAAGCAAGAACGCCGTTAAGAAGAAGCGTTGAGCCGGAGGAAGTTGCCTCAACGGTTTTATTCTTGCTTTTAGACAAAAGCAGCGCCATTACCGGAGAACAAATTGTTGTTGATTGCGGATATAGAAGGGCGTTATGGGATCCGGGTTGGACCAGTAGGGATTTAAAAGAGGTTTATAAAAAGTAAATTTGAAGCAATAATTTTTGAGCGGGCATTAAAACAATGCCTGCTTTTTATTTTCTAAAATTCAGAACTATGATATAGTTAGAACAGTTTGATATGACTGTCAAAATCAGAAAAAACTCCATCGGAAAAAACAGCCCCTGTTTTATCATTGCCGAAGCGGGAGTGAATCATAACGGCGATATTGGGTTGGCTAAGAAATTGATTGAGGCGGCAAAAACAGCTGGAGCAGATGCCGTTAAATTCCAAACCTTCAAATCGGAAGAAATCGTTACTCCCGATGCCGGACAAGCAGAATATCAAATTAAAAACATCGGCAAAGAAGAATCGCAATACGCAATGTTAAAAAGATTAGAGCTGCCCTATCAAGCTTTCAGGGAATTAAAAGAGTATTGCGACAGAGTTGGCATCATTTTCTTATCAACGCCTCATTCTTGCAAAGAAGATGTTGATTTGGTTGCTGAATTGTGCCCGGCGATAAAAATTGGCAGCGGCGACCTAACTAATTTGCCTATATTGAAATACATCGCCGGAAAAAAATTGCCGGTTATTCTCTCAACAGGTATGGCTGACTTGGAAGAAGTCAGAGAAGCGGTTGAAACGATTTTACCGGATAACGAAGAAGTAATTTTGCTTCACTGCACGACAAACTATCCAACACCTCTTAATGAAGTGAATTTGCGGGCAATGGAGACAATGGAAAGAGAATTTAATCTGCCGGTTGGTTATTCCGACCACACGACAGACGTTAACGTTCCAGCACTCGCCGTTGCGCTGGGAGCCTGTGTTATTGAAAAGCACTTTACCTTAGACAGAAACCTGCCTGGGCCCGACCACAAGGCCTCTCTGGAACCGCAGGAACTCAAAGCAATGGTTGGGGCCATCAGGAACACTGAAGAGAGGTTAAGACAGGGTAAATCAGAAGAGAAAATTATAGCCGAGCTTAATGTTTCAGAAGCGCTTGGAGATGGCGTTAAAAACCCAAACCCGAGCGAAATAGAGGTGGCCAAAGTTGCCAGAAAAAGCATTGTGGCCGCCGCAGATATTCCAAAAGGAAAAGTTATTACAGAAGAGATGCTGGCTATTAAAAGGCCGGGAACAGGATTGCCTTCTCGCGAACTAGCCAAGGTTTTGGGCAGGATTGCCAAAAACGACATCAGGAAAAACGTTTTAATTAAATACGAAGACCTCGACCAAAACTAAAAAGGAGCTTAGCTCCTTTTTTTATTCTATCACCGAGTGAGGCGAAGAGGACTCGTCCTCTTCTTCACCTCATCCCGCTTCGCGGGATTCGGTAGGCGAAGCCGAGCGAAAGTTGAGAAGAACTAATGTTCTTCGACTCTTTTTACGTATTCTCCGGTTTCAGTGTTAATTTCAACAATGTCTCCGGCTTCAATAAAGAGGGGAGCGTTTATTATGGTTCCGGTTTCTAATGTCACAGGTTTTGTTCCGCCTTGGGCGCGGTCTCCCTTTACTCCGGGCGGGGCTTCTACAACTCTTAGCTGGATTTTTATCGGCAAAGCGATTTTGATTATTTTTCCGTTAAATCTCATGCCTTCAATAATTTGGTTTGGCTTTAAAAATTTAGACATATCTCCGACTATTTTTTTATCCAGCTCAAATCTTACGGAAGGATTTTCCTTTAACGAAGCTTTAGCTGAAGGTGGAGAAGAAGAACCTTCTTCGACTTCGCAGAAAAAATATTTTTCCCTATGAGAATAAAGGAATTTCGCTTCAAATTTTAAAATTTCCGCTTCTTCAAACGTTTCGCTTTGATGAAAATTTCTTTCGACAGCGCTTCCTGAAATCAAATTTTTTATTCTTGCCTGGATTGTCACTCTCCGCTGGGCTTTCTTCATAGGCGAGGATTCTAAAACCTCGTAGGGTTCTCCCTCCAAAATAATCATAGCTCCTTTTTTTAGATCAGTATGCGTGAGCATATTGTTTACCGAGTCCCGTTAGTCGAAGAACATTCGTTTCTTCTATCAAGTTCCGCGAAGCGGAACGCAGATTAAAGAAGAGAACGCAGTTCTCTTCGCCTTTACCCTTCGCTGACCGAGTCCCGCAATCAGCTCGGGTGTTTGAAATCGGGATAGCCGCGGAGGAAATCCTCAAAACTCATTGGTTTTTTTCCTTCTGGCTGAATTTCTTTAATAATTAATTTACCATTTGAAATTTCAACTTTCAATATCTTTAATATTTTTCCTTGCTGTATAGTGTATGTCCCTGGCCAAGGGTTGAGTGCCCTGATTTTTCTTTCAATTTCTTCTGCCGGCTTTTCCCAATCAATTTTCCCATCCTCTTTTTTTATAATTTTTGAATAAACCGCCTTTGAGTCGTCTTGCGGTTCTGGTTTAATTTCGTCTTTTATCCACTTTTGGATTATTTCAATCAATAAGTTACTCCCCATCTCTCCTAATCGATTGTGCAAATCTAAATATGTTTCTTTTCCGGTAAGCCCTATTTCTTTTTGCCCTAAAATAGGGCCTTTGTCAACTTTTTCCGTCATTTTTATTATGCTAACTCCGGTTTTTTGGTCGTTTGCTAAAATAGCGGATTGGATAGGCGAGGGTCCTCTCCAGCGCGGCAAAAGCGAAGGATGGACATTGATTGAACCATATTTTGGAATATCAAGAATTTCTTTAGGTAAAATCTGGCCATAAGCAGCTAAAATTATTAAATCCGGTTTAAATTTTAGAATTTCAGA
>JAUSLA010000023.1 GCA_030646565.1 bacterium | reverse complement strand
CCTCCGAGAGCAACAATAATTAGCAAAAAAATCGCAATTTTTTTGTTTTGAAGCTTCATATTTTTGTCTAAGTTATATTTTTTACTGCGATTGGCATTTTTTCTAATGGGAGCTGAACAGAAAAAGAACTGCCAACATTTTCTTTTGATTCAAAGAGAATGCGGCCGTTATGTTTTTTGATAATTTCGTTGGCAATCCAAAGCCCAAAACCAGACCCTTCAACTTGCACTAGAACAGCATTGCGGCCCCGAAAAAATTTTGTAAAAATATATTTCTTTTGGTCTTCGGGAATGCCAATGCCTGTGTCAGATATGTTTAGAATAACGCTTGATTCTCCAATGTCAACGGAGACCGTTATAGACCCGCCTGATTTTGTATATTTTAACGCATTGTCAAGAATATTTTGGATCGCCATTTTAATTCTTTTTTGATCAACCTTAACCTTTCCGGATATTTTTTCCGGCTGTTTAAACGAAAACCGGAAATGCGAAATAGCAATCTGGTTAGAAAAATCTTGAATAACTTGTTTAATCATTGCGATAAATTTTTCGATATCAACTGAAACAAAAGAATAGCCAAATCTCCCCTCTTCAATCCGGGAAACATCTAAAAGATCGCTGATAAGATCAATGAGATTTTCATTTTTAGTATAGCAATTTTTAATAATCTCTCTCTGTTTTTCGCTGATTGGCCCAAATTCTTCTCTTAAAATCGTATTCAAAGCCCATTTGAAAGCAGATAAAGGAGTTCTTAACTGATGAGAGGCTATCGAAACAAATTGGCTTTTTAGTTCTTCGCTCTCTTTCTGCGAAGTAATATCGTGGAGAACTATCATTGAACCGGTTTTCTGATCATTTTCATCTCTTAGCGGCAAAAGGGTAATTTGTAAAACTCGCCTTTCGGGATCATTTATTTTGAATTCCCTGCTTTCAAAATAAACAAGATAAAGTAAAGAAATTTCTTTAATATTTTTTAAAAATTTGTTTGCTTTAAAATTAAGACTGCTTGGCAATTTATTTATCACTTCTGCTCTTCGCGCCCAAAGCAATTCCTCGGCTCGGCGATTAAAGCCGACTATTTTCCCATCGAGATCATAAACAATGAGGCCGTCGTGAAGACTCATCACAATAACCTCGTTTTTTTTCTTTTCAGAAAGAAGAGCTCTGAAAATTTTGGTGTTTTCTACGGCAGTAGCCGCCTGATGGGTAACCACATCAACAAGACGCAATTCAAAATCACTAAAGTGATGGGGTTTGCTAAAATAAATGCAAACGCCGCCGACAACTTCATCTTTTACCAAAAGCGGAGCGCATAACATTCCCCGATTCCCTTGTTTTTTGATAGTTTCCTTGAAATCCGACGGTAAAAAGGGGTCAGTTAACATGTCGCTTGTACACCATACTTTTCCGGTTTTCATAGCACGGCCAATCCAGGCCTCCCCAAGTTCTAATGGACGATTCTTGACATGCTCTATGTATTGCTTTTGCATTTTATAAGCAGCAATAATGTAGATATGTTTTTTGTCGGCAGTAAAATCCCAGAAATTCACCCATTTAGCTCCCAGAGTTTTGCCGATAGTTTCTGCCATTTTGCTTAATATGCCGGCAATATCAGTCTCTGAGGTAAGATGTCGAGAAATCTCCTGAAGCGACAAAATAAGTTTTTTATCACTGCTTAATTTTTTCCCGCTCTCTGGTCGGCCCAAACTTGAAAGAACTTTTGTAGCCCCTATTTTAGTTTTCTCTCTTTTCTTTTTAGGCTTACCCATAATAAAAAATTAACCCGCTATCCTTTTTAAAACTGTTTTATACGAATTAAAATCTATTAATCTAATATACTCCTTTTAAAGGGAGAAACAAAATGATTTAAAACAAAAACTGCCCAGCGATGGGCATTTTTGATACGCTTCGGTCATCTGACTTTAGTATGTAACACCCTTATTTGCTCAAATCAAGAATCTCATCGATCCTGATTTGCCCGACGAATTCAGGCATATGGCTGACCAAAACCATGGCGCCATCGTATTGATTCAAAGCGTCTGCAATAACCGGTAAATGACGGAAGTTGATGTGATTGGTTGGCTCGTCCAAAATAAGCAGGCCGGGTTTTTGGAGCACGAGCCTAACTAAAGACACTAAACCTTTTTGGCCTTCGGACAAGCTGCCGATTTTCGAATAAATCAAGTCGCCGGTAATTAAAAAACCGGCCGCCAGAGAACGGATACTCTCTTCAGACGAATCCTCGGCTACTGAAATTAGAGATTGATAGACCGTGTCGTCAAAGTTAAGAGTAGAAAAATCCTGACGGTAATATCCCACCTTAACGCCCGGAGTGATTTTTGCGCCCTTGGCTTTACCCGAAGCCAAAGATTCAAGCAAAGTGGTTTTGCCAATACCATTGGGCCCAACTAAAAGCAAGCGCTCTTTTTTCCTTAAAGAAATCTTGGCTTCTTTTTTTACAAGCTTGTGTTTCTCCACAACCGAGAAAGAAGTGATATTCAAAATTTCCCCGCCAATATTCTGCTGGCAAGGAATAGTAAAAGGCCTGATGGTCTTATCCTCCTTCCTAACGTCAACTTTGGCTTCTTCCATCTCTTTGGCTTGGTCCCGCATTTTCTTCGCCACCAGCCTCATCTTGCCTCCTTTTTGGGCAAAATAGTTTACCTTTTCTTTGTTCTCTAAAATTCTCTTGGCTAACTGCGCATTTTTCCTGTTTTCCCTTTCGATTCTGGCCGCGATTTCAACCAATAAATCAAAATAATTTCCCGTGTATTGCTCAATTTTACGGGTGAAAATATCTAAATATAAAACGCCATGGGTAAAAGCATTCAGGAAATCAGCGTCGTGGGAAATAACAATGCAGGTTTTCTGATAATCAATCAGAAATTGCGTCAAATGGCTGATCCCCTCCTTATCCAGATTATTAGTCGGCTCGTCTAAAAGCAACAAATCAGGGTTTTGGATAATAGCTGAAGCCAAAAGCAGCCTGGCTTGTTGTCCGCCAGAAAACGATTTAATCAACCTGCCATGGTCAGCTGGGCGATGAAGCTTTGCTTCATCTTTGCCTGCCCGAGTAGCAACGAAGGGTAGAGAAGAACGTAAGTTCTTCGATTCGCCCTGCTTCGCAGGACTCGGCGACATATTGACCACTTTCAAAACCTCGTCAATCCTAGGATCAATATCATAAATCTTTTCTTTAAAGCAGTTCTGGAAGAACTCCCTCAAGGTAAGATGGAGCTGATCCCGGGGAATGATTTGTTTGGCTGCGGCCACAGTAAGCCCGGCGCCAAGATGAATAGCGCCCGAATCAGGCTCCAAGACGCCGATGATGAGATGGAAAATAGTGCTTTTGCCCGCGCCGTTCTGGCCCATTAAAGTAATTTTTGATCCCCGCCTCATAGAAAAACTGACCTCATTTAAAATGGGTTTGCTGTGGCCGTGGCTAAAAGAAACTTTGTCAAATCTTAAAATAACTTCTTGATTATCCATGCGAGTTTAACCTATTGAAAATACCACAAAAAAAGCTTTGATAAAAGCAAGGGTAAGTCGTGAGATTAAATTTATAAAAAAGCACCTTGCGGTAATTTCGTTTTTCGCGAAACCGCAAGGCGCATTGGATGATATTTATTTAGTCTATTTTACACGACGATTAGCGACAGCTATCACATGCTGGGCTCCTTGTTCCGGCATGCGAGCTACAATCTCTCTTGCTTTCTCTGCTCGTCCTTTGTCCATAGCGCGGCGAGCGAGAATAAGAAGGGCTGCAGCTCTTCTTTCATTCGCATCACTGCTTTCAGCAACAGCATTCAAAGCCTCTTCAGCCAGTGGATCTCCCCGCCTGTCCATGTCCACCGCGCGAACAAATTCTGCGCAAAGATCCCACGATGTTCCCAGTTTTTCTGCTGCGGCCAGAGCTGTCGCAACCCAATCATTCCAATCGGGATGAATTCGATTAAGCCATATGCACGCCTCTATCATGTACACGGGGCCATTAGCTTCAGCCCACTGTACCTCAAGTATGAATCCACGCATCGTCGTGACAAGAGCCGCAAAACCCCTCTCGATATCGGGAAAAATCGATTCAGCAATTGGCTCTCCTGTACGTAACGCATCTTTCAGACAGTAAATCTTATTCATAAAAAGAGCAATTGCCATGCCAGACAAATCATCGAAGCGACTCGCCTCTTGCGCCGACCGTAATTGAAATTCGGCGGCTAGGGCGAAACGGCCGCATGCGTCATAAAAAACGCCTTGGTGATACTGGAGAAGTGATCTGCAACGCATTTTCCTTGGGCCATCTGGCAAAGCCGCAATGCCATGCTCTAATTCTTTAATAATTAGAATCGCGGACAGTTCACGCCCTAGGGTAAGAGGCAAAAGCCGCTCGCCACGGAAAATAGCTAACTGCGCGAGCGCTGCTATCTCCGGCAAATTGCCAACTTGAGCTAAAACTTTTCGGCCGATTTCAGCGTAAGCAGCTGGCTCATTATATTGGCCCACTACCAACCCATCAATCGCTTGGGTCAGCAAAGCGTCCGTAAGCCAGCCGTTTCGCAAATTATTGGGATCTGGCGCGGTAGTATCCACTCTCGCCCTATTAACTACCAGATCCACCAGCGTGTCGATGTCAAATGTCCTTGGCACGGCCTTCCTCCTTGAGATATTCAGTTTTCAATGACCCACCTCCTGAAATTATTTATATCATAAAATAAAATCTTGTCAATTATCAAAAAATCGCCGACTCGGCGATTTTGCCTATATATGTCTATCTGTATAGTGTACCTATTTTTGACAAACAAAAAAATTGAGAACTACCGCTTTTTAGTATTTACTGCGAGCAGATTTTCTAATTCAATAACCCTAACTTCTAATACTAAGTCCGCCTCTGGCGGACGAAAGTAAAGAAGAGAACGCAGTTCTCTTCGCCCTACTCTGTTCGATAAACTACGCCCTCTAATCGCTTAAGTATTATTTGATCATTACTATCTAATTTACTCAATTTCTGGTCAATCTCACGGAATTCTTTTTGAACCATTACCGCTAAATCATCAATTGTAATGTTTTTCTTTTCCATATAGCAAGTCCCATTTATGGGACGAAGCTGAAGATGAGGACGAAGTCCTCATCGCCTTTAATTATAATCTCCCAAGTATTAGTGTCAAATCTAAGAATGACAACCTCGGTCTGGAACCGAGATTTTAAAGGGAATCTATTTTTTATTTTGCAAGAGTTCAATTGTCGGAATTGCCTCTCTAAGTTCCTTTTGAATTTATTTTATCTAAAAGTAAAACCGGATAACCTTTTTTGATGGATTTTTGATCGCCGTTTTGCACCCCAACTTTTTCCAAAAATTTAATGCATTTATCTTTTGCTCTTTCATTGCTTCCAAAATTTCCCTTCGCTTCCACTTCTACAAAAAATCCTAAGCCATCAACGTCATCCAAGGCAACCTCAAAATCTCCGCAATCCCAATATTCTCTTTTTTTATTAATCGTTATCACTTTTTTAAAATTTAAAAATTCCAGAATTTTTCTAAATTCATCTGCCCGAGAAACTTCTGCTTCATACTCCTCAGCGCACTCCTGCTCTCCATCCGCCTTTTTATTTATAGAAATATCGTATTCAAAAACTGTTTTATCGGGATTTGTTCTTATCCTTAACCACTCTGTAGGATGGGGTTTTTGGGCGAAAAAATCCCTATGATAAGGAACGTAATATTCATCAATTTGTTTTATGCTCTTTTTTAATTTTCCGTATCTGAATAATTTCTCTTTTATTCCCTCAAAGCTATCTATTTTAACTTTTATTTCTACCTCAATATTCATACTCTTATTTTATCAAAAAACCGCCTTCTTGGCGATAAAATAAAATTTATCTATTAATAAAACTATTTTCTTTTTGGTGACACTATTCCAAGGTCTCGACAAATTTTCTCTGCTAAAAAGTTGTCAATTTCTACGTGGCGAGGAACGGTAGATGATTTTCTAAGCAATGGATTAAAAAAGACGCTATGTCTTGCGCCCACTCTTATAAAAATACAGTTATTTTTAGAAAGATGTTTAATTAAATCTTTTCGTTTCATCAACCGAGTTTCTATTTATAGAAACGATGGTGAAGAAGAAGATAAATTCCTCTTCGTCTTATATAGAAACAGAAAGAGGTTCACGAATAACCTTACCCTTGGAAATTTCTTTTTTATTGAAAACGCGATTAGTTTCCAGAATTAACAAAAGTGCCTCTTTTAGATTTCCTTTTGCCTCTTTTAGAGTTTTTCCTTGAGTATTAACCCCCGGGATTTCTTCTATCCATCCTAGATACCATTTTCCGCTTTTTTTATATATTGCTGTAAACTGTCTTGCCATATGTTTTATTATATTAAATCATCCGAACTGTGTCAAAATTAGTCAGGATAAAATCAATCACGAGGCTAGAGCTCAAAGAGTTTACCCGGCTTGTCCGCCGAGGTTTTAATGAATAAAATCAGAGTTGACACTCAGGGGCAATTTTTAATTTTCCGTAGTTATTCCGTCAAAAGTCTCATCATCCGCTTCAGCTGTCTCTTTTGTCTGGTGCATTACCCCATCTCTGTGGTTCGGAGGAGAATAAATCGTGTAAAGCTTCATCATTCTGTCTGTCGAAGTATTGATAATATTGTGTTTTGCGCCGGCCGGCACGACTATTGCAAAATCATCTCTGATTTCGTACTCCACTCCGTCTAAAACAATTTTTCCCTCGCCTTCTTCAATGCGGAAAAACTGGTCTAAGGTGTGCACTTCTTCCCCAATCTCCTCGCCCGGCTTTAAAGCCATCAGCACCAATTGGCTGTTTTTGGCAGTATAAAGCACTTTTCGGAAATTTTCGTTTTCTTTTGTTATTTGGTTTATGTTTACTACGTATCCTTTCATATTTTTATTAGAATTATTTTTATTTTTATGCGACCCTTTTATTATATCATCTTGAAAATTTAAAAGCAAAAGCCGTCCATTCAACTACGTTCAGGCCATTCGGCTCTGAGAGCCTCAGGCTCGAATGAGATCTTTCGACCTTCTTGGCGGTTTTTTACTCTTTAAAAATTAGGATAATAATCCAGTGATAAAGGGAGATAAAATTTTAAAAAGAAGAAACAGCGCGGGAGACAACGCAAGAAAAACGATTATGGCAAGGATAATTTTTCCGAACATGGAAAATTTGTTATCAATGATAATTTTCTTTTCCGCCAGTTCTCTCTTGGAAAAAAACAAAGCGGAGTTTAACCAAAGATAGAGAGCGATAAACACGCTTATTGCAATTCCGATTCCATTCCCGAAATTGAGTTTAGCGTTGGAAAAAAGATACAGATAGATAAACGCCACTATTGCAATTACAGATAATATTTCATAGATAATAAACGCCCATTTGCGCAAATGGCGCAAACCGAAAGAAAGGATAATAAAAAAGAATGCAATTGCCAGATTTATCGCCAGCATTATGCCCCATAAAGGAATAAAAAAAATAAACCAAAAGAACGTTCCGTATGATTCTCCCCTAAGAAACATAAGCAACAACACCGCCACGCTGCCGATAATTTGCAGAATACCTATTATGAGATAGAACCAGGCAATAAAAAGTATCAACTTGGGAACCTTCACAATTCTTCCCTCAATAATAATATCTTTCGGGCTTGGAATAGAACTGGGGACAGAACTAGAATCCTCCTTTTCAATGCCACCCAAAGAATCAACCGATCCGATGTATATTTGGCAATTCGGACAAAAATAATTATTATCTTCTACAACCAAATTGGTGATTTTACATCTTGGACAGATCATCGGATAAATTTTAAATTATTTAATATTAACATTTTATTTTCCAGGTCTTGATTGGTCGGACTGGCAACCTCGGTCTAGAACCGAGATTTTAAGGGTAAATTAGACGACTTTTAGCGTGCCACACCAACGCGTCTCGGTCAAGTTCCGCCGCTTATTCTCGATTAAAAACCATTTTAATTTTTTCCACACTTCCTCCGGCGCTTGTTCTCTGATGTAATAAGGTATTTCATTTATATTTGTAATATAGTGTTTTGGTATATCTTTTTTCTCAACTTCCAATATTGTTCCGCCGTCATTAAAATTTCCACTAAGATAGTATTCATAAAGCTTAAGCCTATTGTGCAAATAATCTGGACAAATAACATATGTAGTTTCTGTAGTATTTACCTTTAAATAATTAAACTCATTATAATGCGTGGCACATGCGATCTTTTCTCTAGGATCTCTAATGCTCAAAAATGAGTTGTGAAAAGCCAACCCTTCTTTTTCTCTGTAGGTTTTTCTAATTTCTTCTGCTAATAAATTTTTCTTCCTTTTGAAAGACATTAAATTATGCGTCTCAGTAGTCTGACTTAGCATGTGACGGCTGGGAGGATTAGATTCGAAGAGTTGCCCGAATTCCACAAGAATGATAAAGAAACTCCAAAATTAATATTTTTTATTTTTAACTGCCATTTTCCAAAAATTGAAAGCTTTTTTTAACCAAATTAACCGCTCGTACGGAGTGCTGTTTCTAAAAACATAAATTAAATTTTCGTCCACGTATTTATCCGAATATTTATTATTTTTTTTCATCTTGTTCCTGCTTAATCTTTTTAAGATTTTCTGCGTCTATTATATCTTTGGGTCTAGCCAAATTTTCTTTCATCTTTATTAAATCATCGATATTAATTACGGGAATGCTCAATTTTCCAATCTTAATAAATCTTTTTCTTTTCAAAATTTCGGAAGCACCCGGCAAGTTCACGCCAATGTCTACGATTTTAAAAGCATCTTTCGGATCATAAAAAGATACTACCTTCATATTTTTTTCACTGGCTAATTTTATCAATACTTCTCTTTGAATAAATTCCTCTTTTTTGATAGAAGCTCTTGTTCTGTATCCCAATCGAGATAAAACATCATAAAGCTTATCTAGGTTTTCTTTCTCCAAAGAAACGATCAAATCTAAATCAATTGTTAATCTAGAAAAACCAAGTATAACTACGGCTGCCCCACCGCAGACCACGTAGTTTATTTTCTCTTTATTTAATGCCGCGAAAACTTCTTCGTAAAGAATTTCCTCTTTTTCTTTTTGCATAATCGTATAAGAATTTTCGGCGTATTCTTTAGATCCTAAAGTGACCCGATTTGACGTTCCAACTCACGTTTAAGCATATCCGAAAAATCCTTTATGACTGCGTGCTGATCGGAGGGTAAAAAAGCGCCAAGTTCGCCTTTAAAATCAACCTTTCTTGCATCTTCCATAATACCATCCTTAACTTCGGCAAGTTTTTTCTTTTGCTCGGAAGACAGCATGCTTTTACGCATAAGAAAATATAAATCGTAAAAATCGCGGGGTTTCTTCCGTTTAATAAGTGCGTCAAAAATCTTTTCTTCCACAATTTCAACTTGTGGCAAATGAATAACCGTATAGGTGGGCACAAAATTATTTGCAACACTATCTACTTCTCCCGTAACGCTTCGGCCGTTGCGTGATGATACATTTATTTCCACACTAACCGGCGGATATTCAAACATATGGAATGTAGCGACGCCAAAATATCCTCCGCTTGTAGCGCCTATTTTATCTCCAAGTTCAACTTTTATACCAGCATGCGCCATTTCCGCCAAAACATGTATAAAGAGTTGCTCAACAAATGATTTAATTTCCTTTTGACCAATTCCAAACAAAGAAAAATCTAAATCTTCGGAAAATCTTGGACTGCCATACACAATGCGAAGCGCGGTGCCACCCTTAAAAAGTAATTTTCCAGCATCCGGTGATCTATATAACTCTCCCAAGAAAACATGCTGGAAGTATTCACGGACGATATTCGGAAATACTCCCATTTGATATTGCCTGCCTAATTTTTCAAGTGTTTCCATTGATATCATTTTAATGTAGATCTAATTATACTAATTAGTTTCTCATTCCCGAATAATTTTGCATATTGCAAAGCTTTTTCCGGATTGATCTTTTCTTTATTAAAACGGGAAATTGGCTTTTGCCTATTCATCAACCGCAAGTAGTTCACATCCACGAACGCTTTCTCGGCGTCTGCTATAAAAAAACTTAACCCTTGTTGTTTTTGGACTTCGTAGCCAGTATAAGCCGCTTTTTTTATTTTGCGGTAAGAAAAAGTTTTCTCTAACACTTCGAATCGGCGCGTAGCTTTAGTGGTGACTGAAGTAATTTCGTACACTGTCTCTGGAATAATGCCGTGATATGACAGCGCAAATTCAAGCGATATATATGACGGACTGTAAATTTTATTAGCAACGTAAACATCCGGTGGCAAAGCATCAGGAAAAACATAAATCCCGCGCTTAATCTGCAAGATAAACCCTTGTTTTTTATACCTATGAAGTAAACCAGCCGTGGCTACCGCCGATACCCCAAAAAGCGCGCGAATATCATTCGCATTGAATAAGGAGAGCTTTTTCTCCTTTATTTTAGCCACAAAAATTGTCTGATTCACTAATTTGACCATATTGTCAATTTACCAAAACGCCTATTAAAAGTCAAGTACATCATAAAAGTTTACCTATCTAATCCTCGACAAAGGAAGACTTTTCCGCCATGCGCTTCCAAAACTCTTAGTGAAGGAATACCGCCACTGATTTTTATACCTTACCTTTAGTCTTTACGTCCTTTCATTTCTAATCCGTAACGGATTTTGATAAAATTAATTAAGTGACGCAAAGCCATCCAAACCTGACTTTCATCTAGACGACTGAACATTACATGAGTTTGCCACCAGCTGGGAAATTCATCTTTGGCAAGCTCTAGCCGAATCATTTCGTAATCTACAAAACCAACCCACAACACCCTATCAAAAAACTTCTCCGCCACTAGAATATATTTTTCTTTTACTTCTTTCGATAGGCCCGCTTGCTCTTCAAAAAAAATTTTATAGCTTGGTATTATTTCTTTTTCGATAAATTCTTTAAACGGCTTTTGGTGTTTTTCCATTTCCTTCAACATAGCCTGATGTTCTTCCCAAGACATTTCTCTGCCCCCCATAATGACTTTAGGCATTTTATTTTGGTCTTTCTTTGTTGACCGAGGTATTTTTTTTGATTCTTTTTCAAACATCTCTTGCGGCGACATCCCCTTCAATGATTTATGAGGAAAAGCATTCCATGCATCCGTCGCTATCTTAAATATATTAAAAAAATCATCGCCACTATCCGGAGAATCAGTAAAATAATCAAAAAACTTTTTATTAAACCTATTGCTGGCATCCATAGCCCAAGCGCCTTCGTCGTTAAAAACAAAACTTTTAACTTTTTCTATGTTTAATTTATCTCCGATCTTGTACCTGTCTATCAAGTCTTGCAATTTTTTCTCCACGATTTTTGGATCTAATTTTTTCATAAAACAAAACTCATGATTTTTTTGATGAATTCGCCTTTCCCTTCTTTTGTTTTCGCAGAATATGCCAAAACAGGTATATTCAGCACCTCTTTTTGAATAGATGAAAGCTGTTTTTCCGCGGCAATCTTCCCGAATTTATCAATTTTGTTTGCGATAATAACAACTTGATGTTTATTTTCTCCAAGAATTTTTATCATTTCGCGATCAAGAGCGGTCAAGCCGACTTTAACGTCAATAATCAAGAAAACTGCTTTAGGTCTGGCATTGGAATGCTCCACATACCAAAAAATTCTCTTAATCATTTTATTGCGCTCCTTTATTGAACACTTGGCATATCCATATCCAGGAAAATCCACAAAGTAAAAAGAATTATTGATGCGAAAAAAATTTGCTTCGCGGGTTTTTCCTGGGACCTTACTTACTTTTACAATATCTTTTTTGCCAACCAAAGAGTTGATCACGCTTGATTTTCCCACATTGGAACGGCCAAAAAAAGCGACCTGTGGCAAATTGTCTCTTAAACTGTAATCGTCGCCAATAACACCCTTAACAAATTCTGCTTTTAATATTTCCATGTTTATACCCTACTCTTTTACCAAGCTGGCATTTATGCCAGTGAAGGTGAAGAAGAAAACAAAGTTTTCTTCGCCTCTAGCTTTATTCTACTAAAAAACCACCTTTCCTGCGAGGTGGCAACAAACACGGACTTAATATTTTCAAATTAAGATTACAGTCCCAGTTTGCCTGAGATTTCCTGCAAAGCTTTCAGACCGATGTTTAGGAACTCGTCCAGCGGAATACTGGCTTTTTCGCATTCCAAAATCAATTCTCTTTTACAATTAGCGGCAAAGGCCTTATTCTTAAATTTCTTTTTAAGCGATTCTGGTTTGACGCTCGCCAGCTTCTTGTCTGGCTGAATCAAAGCCGAAGCTATTATCAAGCCGGTCAGTGTTTCGGCTGCGACTAAGGAATGTTGAATCCTTGAGGAACGCTGTCTTGATAAAAATTCCGGGATCATTTCATTAGCGTAGCCGTGGGAAATCACAGTTTCAATCAGGAAATCGTTCGCGCCTGCTTTGCGCAAAATCTCTTGCGTTTTTACACAATGCTCTTTTTGATTGTCTTTAGTCAAATCCCAATCAATATCGTGGAGCAGTCCGATTATTCCCCACGCTTCTTCATCTTCATTGAAATATTTAGCTAAAGCCCTCATAATTGCTTCTGCCTCAAACAAATGCAACTTGGTAACCGGATTGCTTATGTAAATATCCACTAATTTTTCTGCCTGCTCTTTTGTAATTCCTCAGTTTTCCATAGATTTACGGCTACGATGATTAGGTTCTTCACCAAGGCGTCGTATCGGTTCACTATTTTGAATTAATCAAAGTTAACTTCTTTTCTCTTTTCCAACTTTTGATTTCTGATTCTCTTTGCCTGGCATCTTTTAACGTTTTAAATTCTTCTAAATATTTTAAGGTTACTGGCCTCCGTATCTTAGTATAATGCGCGCCCCGTTTTGAATTATTATGCTGTTTTATCCGTTTTTCTAGGTCATTTGTGCAACCGACGTAGAGAGACTTATCTGCGCATTCTAAAATATATACGCTGTATGACATTGTTTTGATTTTTGTCACTTCGTCACTTTGCTCCTCAGTGTCTTTTCTTTTCTATATATTTTATATTGTATCACTTCGCTCCGCTCAGTGTCTTCGTCGCTATTATAATATAGCGAGCCGAAGGCTCTGGGGAGCGAAATAGTATACCCCTCGTCATTTTATTCCTCGGGGACTTCGATTTTCTTATAGTTATTGAGGCGGGTCGTAGTCCTGAACTTTAGTGAAGGACGCAGACACTGAGATTTGAACGAAGTGAAAATCGAAGTGCTGCGGGGCTTGGATTCGAACCAAGATACCATTCTCCAGAGGAATGTGTCCTACCGTTAGACGACCCCGCAAAAATTTACAGATTTTACGCTTTTAAATATTTTCTGATGGCGATCAGGCTTGATATTACCCCTATGCCGATTCCGGTCAATAACTGAACAAAAATTAAAAGCCAGAAATTGCTCATAAAAAGATTAAAGGCGTTAAATCCCGTGAATAAAAACCCTGCTTTGGCTCCCACGAGAAAAGAACCAGAAAAGAAAAGAAAAAAAGCAATGACGGCCGCAAAAAAACCGGTAATCACCCCTTGGGCTAAAAAAGGACCTCTGATAAACCAGTTGGAAGCTCCAACAAGCCGCTGGATTTTGATTTCTTCCCTTGCATTATAAATCGCCAGTCGGATAGTGTTGAAAGCCACTAAAATTGATATAAACGCTAAAATTATTGAAAACAAAATTCCGGCTGTTTTCAGGTTGGAAGTCAAAGAGAAAATTCTGTCAATAATCGGCTTTCTCTGATAATAGTCAACTTTTTCAATTATATTTTTAAAATCGGGTTTTGCTAAAAAATCAGCTACTGCCTGATATTGGCTGGCCGTAAAAGCCTGGATGTTTAACGAAGCTAAAAAAGGATTAACCCCCACTTCTATCAATGCCTCCATTAGAATCGGGTTATCTGAATGCTTTTCGGTAAAATAATCAAACGCTTTCTCTTTTGAAAGATATTCAACCCCTTTCACTTCGGGAATTTTTTCAATATCTTCTTTCAGTGTTAAAATATCCGATTCCAAAGAGGCCTCCTTGAAATAAACGGAAATATCAACCTTTTTCTGAAGTTCCGCCGCCAGAAAATTGCTCAAATCGTTTAAAAGTAAAAGCGACGTGGCGGCGGAAATAACCAAGAGCATAATAAAAATATCGGCTGCCAGCATGCCGCCGTCTCTGAAAAAACTTTTCCAAGCCGATTTAACAACGCGCTGAAAATCGATATACATATTAGTAGGCGAAGACACAGTCTTCGTCGCCTTATATTACGAATCTTCCCTTACCGAGCTTTCGTGTAACGAAAGTGAGTCGAAGAGCGAAGCTCTTCTTCACCCTTCGCCTACGGCTCGGGTAGCTGAAGACGAAGACACAGTCTTCGTCGCCTTATATTACAAATCTTCCCTTTTCTTCGTCGCGAATTACTTTCCCCTCGTCCAGAGTAATCACTCTCTTTTGCAAATAATTTATTATTTCTTTGTTGTGGGTGGCCAAAATTACCGTTGTCCCGATTTCATTAATTTTTAATAAAAGCTGTATTATATCCGAAGTATTGTAAGGGTCCAGATTTCCCGTCGGTTCGTCGGCTAATATAACCTTTGGCCGGTGAATCAGAGCCCTGGCAATCGCCACTCTTTGCCGCTCCCCACCTGAAAGCTCGGCAGGAAAATTATTCGCCCTATTCTTTAATCCGACAACTTCCAGAACATCCGAGACGTCTCTGCTAATTTCTTCGTCGGAAGCGCCTATAATTTCCATAATGTAAGCTATGTTCTCGTAAGCGGTTTTATTGGGCAATAATTTATAATCCTGGAAAACCGCTCCAACTTGCCGGCGGAGCAGGGGTAAATGCTTTGATTTTACATTCAAGATATCGTTGCCGTCAAAAAAAATTTCGCCTTGGGTCGGCATTTCTTCGGCCAAAAGTAAACGGAACAAGGTTGTTTTTCCGGCGCCCGACCTGCCGACAATTGAAACAAATTCTTTTGGCTTTATCTCAAAAGAAACATCGTCTAAGGCAACGCACGGATGTCCGCCGGGGCAAGCAGGATAAATTTTGCTGATATTTTGAAACTTTACCATCGAGTTTTAATTTATTACCAAGTCCCGCAAAGCGGAACGAGTCGAAGAACTTTCGTTCTTCTCCACCCTTCGCTCTGCTCGGGTAGATGAAGACGAGGACGCAGTCCTCGTCGCCTACCGAGCTTTCGTGTAGCGAAAGCGAAGATGGAAAAGAGAACGCAAATCTCTTTGACCTAAAGTTTAACTTCGGCCGCAATAAACTCGTCTAAATCGCCGTCCAAAACAACTTCCACATCGGAGGTTTCAAAGTTACTTCTTAAATCTTTAATCAGTTTGTATGGATGCAAAACATAAGACCTTATCTGGTTTCCCCAGCTGGCCCCCACACCAATTTTGGTGTGGGGGCTGGCTGACATTAACTCTCCTTTAATCTCTTTTAGCTCTTTTTTTGTCTTTTCTTCTTTTAATTGGTAGAGCTTTGCCAACAGAATTTTCATTGCTTTTGCTTTATTCTGCCCCTGCGTTCTTTCCACCTGGCAGGCAACGGCAATTCCGGTTGGCAGATGGGTTATCCTTACTGCCGATTCTCTTCTGTTGACATTCTGGCCGCCGGGGCCAGAAGACCGGAAAGTATCTACCCTTAATTCCTCTGGTTTAATTTTTATTTCCGATTCTTCATCTTCCGACAATTCGGGCAGAACTTCTACCAGCGCGAATGAAGTATGTCTTAAAGACTGGGCTGAAAACGGAGAAATCCTGACCAACCTGTGGACTCCATTTTCTTTTTTCAAAAAGCCGAAAGCGTATTTTCCTTTTATTTCAAAAGTGGCTAATTTAATACCAATCCTTCCTTCCGGCCCCCCTCCTTCGCCGCTGAAGGACTGATGCAATATTTTTACCTGAAAACCGGATTTCCCGCAATATCTTTCGTACATTCTAAACAACATCGCTGCCCAATCTTGGGCGTCCTGGCCGCCGGCTCCTGAATAAATTGACAAAATAGCGTTTCCCTTGTCGTATCTGCCGGAAAGAAAAATCCTAAGTTCTGCGTTTTTCAATTTCTTCTCAAAGTCCTCAAGAAAAGACTCTCTCTCCGATTCGTTTGCCGAGCTTATTATATCTTTTATGTCGCTAAGCTCCTTTTTTAATTCATCCAGTTGGCCGAGCTCTTCTTGGATTTGAGATGCTCTCTGGCTGAATTTTACCGCCTTTTCTCTGTCTTTCCAAATGTCCGGATTTTGCAGTTCTTTTTCCAATTTAGAAAATTCTTTGCGTTTTTGGGCCAAGTCAAAGACGGTCCTCAACGATGAGGAGTCTTTGTTGTAATGCTTCAATCTGAAAATTTAAATTTGCCATATTGTTTCTAAGGCGAAGAGAACTCCGTTCACCCTAGCTGAAGGCGACGGGTGGAAAAGAACACGAACGTGTTCTTTGACTTCCCCCGCTTTGCGGGACTTTAAAAATAGTATAACATTTTTTTTGAGGAATGAAAAGAAGATAAAAAATCTCCCGTGGCAGCGGGAGATTTTTTTGGAGCCGAAGGTGGGAATCGAACCCACATTCCTACTTTACGAAAGTAGTGTTCTGCCATTGAACTACTCCGGCACAATATATAATGCAGATAAGCGGGCAATGGGAGTCGAACCCACACTTCAACCTTGGGAAGGTTACGTACTGCCGCTATACTATGCCCGCCCTAAAATCCTATTTTTTCTAAAACTTTTCCCCAAAAACTTTTTTGTTCCGTAGAAGACGTTCCTGTTTTTCCTTCCGGAGGCAGAACCACCACTGTCTTTTCTCCGGGCTGCTTATAGCCCTGTTCCCTTACTTTGCCCTCCCAATAAAAATCGCTTTGGGCCTGATTTATTCCTTCTTCCAGTTTTTTCTTTTCTTCGTTAAGCGCTGTTAATTCTTTATTCAACGAATCAACTCTGTCTTTTAATTCCGTTCTTTTTTGACTGATTTTAATATTGGCAAAAATCAGAAAAACAATTAAACCGGCTGTTAAAATACCGACAATTGCTATAAATAGCATCGGCTGGCCGGTTTGCTGCTTTTTAATTCCGGTATTTTTTGCTAACATAGATTAGGCGATGAGGACTGCGTCCTCATCTTTACTCTTCGCTTCGCTCGAGTAGGCGATGAGGACTGCGTCCTCATCTTAACTTTCGCTTTCGCTACGCGAAAGCTCGGTGTATGTCGCGAAAATTTATAAAAATAATCTGGATTATTCTTGTCTCTTTGGTGGCTTTAAGCATGGTTGGCTTTCTTGTCGCTCCTCTATTTTAGCCAAAGCGAATAGATTTTTCAACCCTTTGTCAAATTTGTCTGTTAACTATTTTTAATAATAGCAGTTTTTGAAGGCGAAGAAAAAAACCCGATAAATCTTTTTATCGGGTTTCAGATTAAAGAACACCAAAGCGCTACTTGCGAACAACGGCAAACTGCCAATACCGTTGCCAAACGCTCTCGTCCAGAGTCTCTAGGTCTAGTCCTCTCTCCGAGTCACTGCCATCAAGAACCGAAACTCGGTGATGACCGCTCTTAGACTGCCAGACAGAGCCAAGGCCGGCAATTGGAAATTCTCTTTGAAGGTTTGGATATTTAGCCCCCAGAGCAAGAAGTTCTCGCAGTTCGGCTTGACGATACACTTCTCCGATTTCCTTAAAAAAATCTCTTGTGGAGATTAGGCGATTAATACACATAAGATCAATATCTAATTCAACTATTCCTCTCCGACCTGTTGGGAAATTCTTAGATGTAATAAACGAATTAACTCGGTCATAGCCCCCGAGCCTTATTGCCTCCTCAACGGTCACTTCGTAGTCAACAATGACGGGACAGCCGAGAATACTGGAAGGTTCTCCGGGAAAGGCTTTTCTAAGTATTCCTTTGAGTTTTGCAGGATTCCTAACCAGTCTCCGAATCCTTTGGGGATCCGCGTCTTTGATAGTTGGCCAAAGTTGCCTAACCACCGCTTCAACAAACTCGCCAAACTGTCCCGCATCCATAGTTGGAACTGCGTCTCTCATCATTGCCATGATTGTTATCCCCTTTCTTAAGGTGCTTTCGCGGCATAAGATATTTGCCGCATTTCATCCCGTAGCATAGCACGGGTATTTATTTTGTCAATCTCTGAATAATTCCAAAAATACTTTTGGAGGAATTCTTACTCTTCCTTTTTCTTTTAATTCCTTCTTGCCTTTTTTCTGCCTTTCCAGCAGTTTTCTCTTTCTTGAGTAGTCTCCTCCGTAAAGAGGAGCTATAACGTCTTTTCTTTTGGCTGATATTGTTTCTCTCGCAATAATTGTTCCGCCTACTGCCGCCTGAATGGCGACGGCGTACAATTGCGAGGGCAAGTTCTCTTTTAATTTCTCAACCGTTCTCCGTGCCGCCTTTTGGGCTTCTTTTTCAGAAACAATCCTGGAAAGCGCTTCTTCTTTTTGTCCCGCGATTAAAATATCCAGTTTTTGCAGACGCGATTTTCTCCAATCTAAAATTTCATAATTCATTGAGGCAAATCCTTGAGAAACGCTTTTAAGCTGGTCGTAAAAATTTTTATTGATAATCTCCCGGAGGGGCACTTCATAAACCAGCTCAAATTTTTCTATGCCCAAATGCTCTCTCTCAATATAAACGGACTCAATATTTTTTAAAAGTTCCTGAACATTTCCCAAGTATTTAATCTCGGCCAAAACTTTCAATCTGGCCCAAAGCTCTTGGGATTCTTTTATTTTGGAGGGATCAGGCCATTCGCTTGGCGTATATATAAAAATTTCTTTGTCGTCTTCTGTTATTACTTTATAAACAACCGAAGGGGTGGACAAAACCAAGTCCAGATTAAATTCTCTTCTCAACCTTTCGGTAATAATTTCTGCGTGCAAAAGACCTAAAAATCCGCATTGAAAACCACGGCCCAGGGCCTCTTTATGTTCCAGTTTAAAAGATAAAGCGGCGTCGGTCAGCCGTAATTTTTCCAAACCGTCTTTCAATACGTCAAAATCATTCGGGTTTTCGGGATAAATGCTAAGAAATACCATAGGTTTTGGCGCCTGATATCCCGGCAACACTTCCAATTTCGTTTGAATCCCGCTTTTTTGGGGAGAAAATTGATAATTGATAATAGTGTCTCCAATCATTACTTTCCCCGGCTCTTTAATTCCTGTCGCCAGCCAGCCGATTTCCCCCTCTTTTAATTGCCCGGCTTTTTCCATTTGGGGCCTAAAATATCCTAAATCTTTTACTTCGCCCGAGCTTTTTGTTTGGATTAAATAAATTTTTTCTCCCGCCCCTATTTCCCCGTCAACCACCCTCACATAAGCGATAATGCCCTTGAAAGGATCGTATTTTGAATCAAAAATTAAAGCCCTAAACGGCTTGTCAAAACTGCCCGAGGGTTTTGGAACTTTTTCTATTACAACTTTTAGAAGCTCTTCAATATTGGTTCCCATTTTTCCGGAAATCAAAAAAATATCGTTTTCCGGAATCTTCAGAAGATCGGCCAATTCAGTCCTCGCGCTTTCAATTCTGGCCTGGGCCGAATCAATTTTATTAATGGTCGGTATAATGACCAGATTCTGTTTTTGGGCCAATTCCAGATTAGCAATTGTCTGGGCCTGAATTCCTTTAGTTGCGTCAACCAAAAGAATTGCCCCTTCAACAGCTGCCAAAGACCTTGAAACCTCATAAGAAAAATCTACGTGCCCGGGAGTGTCTATTAAATTTAAGATGTAAAGTTTATTATTTAAGATATACTCCATCCTTACGGGCTGCATTTTGATTGTTATCCCCTTCTCTCTCTCCAAATCCATCATATCTAAAAATTGCGGCCGCATTTTTTCAATTGAAACAGTTTTGGTCAATTCTAAAAATCTGTCAGCTAAAGTGGACTTTCCGTGGTCTATATGCGCGACTATACAAAAATTACGTATATTATCCATCTCCTATTTTTGGAATTGGCCCAAGATTGATATTCTAAATGTTTTTAGCTCCGGAGATTTCAAAAAGAAAGAAAGAAGAATATAAACAATAATTCCGGCTGCGCCGGCCAATAACGCCTGAAGAAAAACGGCGAAAAAAGTTTTCAATTCAACAATATTAGCTGCCAGATATAAAGTAAGAAGTACTGCCAGAGCCATCAAAAAAGAAGACAATAAAATTCTTTTAGCGGAAAGAAAAATCTCTCTAAAAGCTAAGTTTTTTATTTTTATTTTCAAGAAAAGTAAAAGCAAAAAAAACTGGAAAATTCCTGAAATTGAAAGGGCCAAAGGAAGGCCGATAACGGCGATATTTTCAATTCCATGAAGCTTCAAAACATTTATGGTAAAGTCGTGAAAAAAATTAGGGAAAGACAGAAATCTAACCAAAGACAAGCTTAACCCGACATTGAAAACCATAGAAATCAACCCGATTAAAAAAGGAGTTTTTGTGTCCTGAAAAGAATAAAAGACCCTGGCTAAAAAAGGAATAAAAGCTAAAGCAAAAATGCCGAGAGCAAAAATGCCGAGAGAAGCAGCAGTAAGCCGGGTTTCTGTCCAGCCAAAGTTGCCCGTGCCTAAAATAAGCCGAACCAGCTGGGCCCTTAAAAGAAAAATCATAACAGAGATCGGGATTATTAAAAAAAGAATCTGGCGAAAAACCGACGAAAAATTTTTAAAAAATTCTTCTTTCGATCCGTCTGAAGCGATTTTCGACAGAGTCGGAAAAACAGCTAAGGCGAACGAAACCCCGATCAAGCTTATTGGCAGTTGCTGAAGGTTGTTGGAATAATAAAGAACTATGGCAATGGAGCCGGTGGATATGGTTGAAGCGATAGCGGTAACAGCTATGAGATTAAAATGATAGACAGCGGCTCCAATCGTCCGGGGAAGCATTAGCTTAAAGACCTTTTTCAATCCTGGGTCTCCAAAATTCAGAATGAACTTATATTTATATCCTGAAAATCTTGCGGCCGGTATCTGCAAAAGAAAATAAAAAATAGCTCCCAAAATAACGCCAAAAGCCAAACCTTTTAATCCGAATTTCGGAAGAAAAAAAATAATTCCCAAAATTATGCCGATATTATATAAAATCGGAGCGATTGAATAAATTAAAAACCGATTAAAATAATGCAATACTCCGGAGAAAATACTGCTTAGACCGAAAAGAATCGGGCTTAAAAACATTATTCTTGCCAAAACAGCCGTGGTTTCTTTGGCCTGAGGAGAGAAGCCGGGAGCAATTATATTAATCAAAAAAGGGGCAAAAATAAACAAGATTCCGCAGATTAAAACAAGTAAAATCAAAAAACAGTGCAAAAGATTATTGGCGAACTCCCATGCCCCATTTGTATTTTTTTTATATTCTTCAGAAAATATAGGCAAAAAAACCGCTGAAATTCCTCCCATAATTAAAATACCGTAGACAAAGTCTGGAATCCTGAAAGCTGTTGTGTAAATATCCATTTCAGCTCCAGCTCCTAAGTAATGAGCCAGCAATCTATCCCTTATCAATCCCAAAAGAGCGCTCACTCCAGAGGATAAAAAAAGCAAAACAGCGGCAAAAGTAACGGTTTTAGTTTTATGATTAAAAACGCGGTTAAGCATACCAATTAGTCCTTTGTATTCTAATCTAAATTACCACGTTAAACAAGAAAAAAGGCCAAGAAACAAAAAGTTTGACAAAGGCCACATATTTTGATAAGATATAGTTGTCCCAGTAAGTCGGGTGATTGCCCTATACCAATATAAATATTTGGTCGGGAGGAAAGTCCGAACACTCATTTCCCGCTTTTAGCGGGATCTAAAAAGATAGTGGATAACATCCATCGGCGCAAACTCTGTAATTTATGGAGCAAGGCTAGAGGTGCGAACAGTGACGCCCTAGACGCCGAAAGGCGTCGGGCGCCCGTCCGCCGTAAGGCGGAATAGGGCGAATCTCAAGAGTAATCTTGGGAGTGAAACGGCTAAATCCTTATCGGGCGCAAGAGTAAACGGGAGGTTCTGGGTTTTTATATCTTAGAATTTTCCTGAAAAGGTAACTCGCTTGATCCCGAGAGTAATCGAGGGACCAGATAGATAATCACCATCCCGAGTTCCGCGAAGCGGAACGAAGGATACAGAATTCGGCTTACAGACTTGCTGGGACACAAAAAAACAATTCCTTGACGAATTGTTTTTTTGTTGAGGGAGAAGAGAAGTCGGTTAATGTAAAAGAGCCTAACTAATAATAGTCAGGCCCCTATATATCTTAGCGAGCAGAAGCTCGCTTTTTCTCTTGGGAGGAGGCGCTACTCGCGCCCCCTCGGATTCTTACTCGCTCTTCCCTCGGGAGGGAATGGGGATGCCGGCGATGATCGAGATCACGGCATTTCAAAAATGCAAGGGCCGCGACTGATCACAATCAAGTAAACCACCTCCTTCCTTTACCTAATAAAGCCATTATAGCATACCCACAAATCTTGTCAAGCCCCCGTTAAAACACAAGCCCTGCGAAGCAGGACCCAGGTCAAGACGAGGACGCAGTTCTCGTCGACTGTAATATCTTTATATTATCGTTGCTTGTCTCCCTTGAATGTCTAAGGCCTCATTAACCAATGCATCTGCCTCTTTATTCTTTTCACGGGGAATATGTGTAAATTTTATTTTCTGAAAATCAATTTTAATATTCCAAATTTCAATAAACAAAAGTTGGATTTTTGGTTCTAAAATTTTATACTCACCTTTAAGTTGTTTGACTAAAAGCTCTGAATCCGTCCTTATTTCAATATCCGAGGTCTTGGCGATTTTCTTCCCGAAAAGGGCTTTAAATTTTTTCAAGCCAAAAATCACCGCCATGTATTCAGCTTCGTTGTTGGTGAAATTATCTCCCAGGTATTCTGTGTAATTTTTAAAGCATTGGACCTTCTCGTTGCAAAAAACAACTCCAATTGCCGCCTGCCCCGGGTTCCCTCTCGAACCGCCGTCCGTATAAATAATAATTTTCTTCATTCATCAAGCTTTCGCGTAGCGAAAGCGAAGATTAAGACGAGGCCGAAGGCCTCGTCGCCTACCAAGTCCCGCTGTAAGCGGGACGCAGGTGGAAAAGAAAACAAAGTTCTCTTTGACTACCGATAATTTTCTATTAAACAAGTTTTAAATTTTTCTAAATTATCGTTTTTTATCCTGAAACCCGACGCTTTCGGATGGCCGCCAAAAGCCAAGGGATATTTTGAGCATTTTTTCATTAAGGCAATACTGTCTACGCCAGAGGGCACACGCACCGTACCCTGGGACTCTTTTGCCATTTTTTTATAAAGAAAAACGGGCTTTTGGAATTTTTGACAAATTATTGATGCAGCCGCACTCAACAAGGCAAGGTCAAAAGAGGAATCTCCTTCAAAAACAATAGATTCGTCTTTTTCAGCTATAATTTTTTCAATTTCATCTACGGTGCCATTTATTACTTCCTTTCTAATTTTACTCCTTTCAAAAAGTTCTTCAATGATTCTTCCGGCCTCCGAAAGAGAAACGACGGTCAACAATCTGAAACTTGCCGGAAACCGACTCTCAACGTCTCTGACGTTTAAAACAGAAATAATTTTGGCGACCTTCTGACTTATTCCGGAAAATTCCTCCAAAAATTCTGTTTCAAAAAACGCCTTTATTCCGGGCCGCCAGGAATTTTCCAAAGATTGAAGCCCTTCTGAAATAAAAACCTTATTATCTGCTTCTTGAGGCATCATATCCGCTAAAGTGGCCAAAGCCACCAATTCCAAAAAATTCTTTCTTAGATTCTCCGTCATTGAGTCTTGCTTGCAGGACGAATCGAAGAATTTTCGTTCTTCTCCACCCTTCGTTTTCGCTCGGGTAGTTGAAGACGAGGACGCAGTCCTCTTCGCCATTTTCTCCTCAAAAAGGGCCTCTGCGAGTTTGAAAACAACTCCGGCTGCGGCCAATCCCTTAAAATAGTATTTATCCCCTTTTTGTTTAGGGTCGACAATAATATCGGCTTTTGGCATTTTATCCAAAACCTCGTGATGGTCAACAATCAAAACCGAAAAACCCATTTTCTTTGCCATTGCCGTTTCTTTTAAGTTTCCAATGCCGCAGTCCACGGCGATTAAAAGAGCCGGAGCTTCTTTTTTTAGAAATTCCAAACCCATTTTTGTAATGCCATGTCCTTCAATTTCCCTATCCGGAAAATAAATCGCGCAAATATTTCCGCCCAAGCTTTTAACGCTTTCTTTCAAAATAATTACCGAAGCCGCGCCGTCTAAATCCGCGTCTCCGTAGAGAATGATTTTTTCCTTTTTTTCTATCGCTTTCAGGATTCTTTTTGCCGCCTTTTTTAGATTTTTAATCTCCATAATCCTACGAATTACGAATTAAGGCGATGAAAACTGCGTTTTTATCTTCACCTTCGGTAGGCGAAGAGAACTTAATTCACCCGAGGCAATTCTGCCCGAAGACTATCTCCTAAAATTAGCTTGCCGAGCGCAATACTTCAATGCCCGGCAGTTTTTCTCCAGATAAAAACTCTATCATAGCCCCTCCGCCGGTTGAAACATGGTTAAATTTAGACAGTAAGCCTAAACTGTTAATAAAATCTACCGTCTCTCCTCCTCCGACCACCGAAAAAACGCCACTTCGAACAATGGCTCTTGCAATTTCTTCAGTTCCCTTGGCAAACTCTTTTTTCTCAAACATTCCCAAGGGGCCGTTCCAAAAAACAGTTTTGGCGGAAAATATTTTTTCCTTGAAAAGTTTTATTGTTTTTTGCCCGATATCTTTTCCCTCAACTTCGTCAAGCGGCCCGATAATTTTTTGAGGATATTTTAATTTTATATTTTTCTCTTTTATTTCTCTTTGAATCAAACCGTTAATGAGCGTGAAATCGGAAATTTCTGAAATCCTGTCAATTAATTTTGTCTTTGTTTCAGCTTTAGCTCCTCCGATTATTACAACAAGCGGTTTTACCGGATTTTCCATTAATTTGGTTAAAATCTTTATTTCTTTTTCCAACAACAACCCGGCTGCAGAAGGCAGATATTTGGGCACCCCGACAATTGAAGCGTGAGCCCTATGAGAAGCGCCAAACGCGTCATTTATGTATATATCGCCCAGCTTTGCCAATTCTAAGGCGAATTGAGCGTCGTTTTCCTCTTCTTCTTTGTGAAACCTTAAATTCTCCAAAAGTAAAACTTCTCCCGGCTTCATTTCATTTGTTTTTTTCTCAATTTCTATGCCAATACAATCTGAAGCTTTTGCTATTTTTCTATTAAGATATTCCGATAGTTTTTCTTGAATTGGAGCCAGTTTTAACGATTCAACAACTTTTCCTTTTGGCCTGCCCAAGTGGCTCATTAAAACAACTTTTGCCCCGTTTTTAATCAAGTGTTCAATGGTTGGAACAGTTTCTTTAATCCGAAAATCATCTAAAATAACCCCTTCGTTGGAAAGGGGAACATTAAAATCACACCTTAATAAAACTCTTTTATTTTGGACGTTAAGTTCCTTTAGAGTCAGCATCTTTTTTCTCGGTTTCTATCTTTTTTAATGACTCCTCTAAAACGCTTTTTAGTTCTTCTAAGTTGACTTCTTTTCTTTGGGCTTGCTTTTCTTCCGACCTCTTTTTTGAGAAGGTGAAGGGCTCTCTTTTAGTTGCCTCTGTGAGAGAAATGGTTTTGGTTTCAGGTTTTTCCTTGCCCGCCGAAGCCTCGGCGAAGGCGGGTTCGCCCTCTAGTTTCTCCGCCGACTTATCCGTAAAAGTCTCGCTTGCGGGCGGGACGGAAGCCTCGACGGATGAAAGTTTTTCCTCTGGCTTGGCAGGAGGATTTTTAATCTTTTTCAAACAAGACTTGCAATAAACAGGCCTTAAAGGATCTGGTAAAAATGTTACTTTTGTCCATTTTTCACAACTGGCGCATTTTGCATCATATAAAACTACTTGAGATTGTGGTTGATATTGAGATTGAGATTGAGATTGGAATTGGGATTGAGTCTGCGAAGAAGTTTGCGGCTCGTCCATAACCCCTGACCATTTAGAAATTTTTTCCTCAACGCTTTGCCTTGAAGAGCTGTATCTTTCTCTGGAAACCTGAATGATTTTTTCCCGATTCGATTTTTCTAAAGTCGGGAAAGGCGAAAGGGTCTCAGCGGAAAAAGGCCTGCTGGCTAAGCCGTCTATCATTAATTTAACATAAATATTGTACTTTTTTAAATTGACGAAATCAGCGGCAATAAAATCCGGGCTATATTCTCTTTCTAAAAACTCTGCGTCGTCGGCTCCAATCCGAAAAGAAACCAGAGTTCCCACGTTCCCGAAAACAGCGTCTCTTACTTCTTCTTCCATTTGAGTAATATATTGGTGGCCTAAAATTAGGGACAGTCGATACTTTCTTGCTTCAGACAACACATTGACAAAGGAAATCGTGGCAAAATTCTGGAACTCGTCAACATAAAGGAAAAAATCTTTTCTTTTTTCCTCCGGAATATCCACTCTGGACATTGCGGCCAACTGCAATTTTGTGATTAGAAGCGCTCCCAAAAGCATTGAATTATCTTCGCCGATTCTTCCCTTTGACAGGTTGAGGATTAGAATTTTATTTTCATCCATAATTTCTCGCATATCAAGCTTTGACTGAACTTGCCCGATAATATTTCTAATCAAGGGAGCGGATATGAACTGGCCGACTTTGTTCTGAATTGCGGCGGTTGCCTCAACCTCGTATCTCTGGGTGTATCTGGCAAACTCCTTAACCCAAAACGATTTTACCATTGGATCTGTAACCATATCCACCACTTTTTTTCTGTAATCTATGTCGGCTAACATTCGGTTCACCCCCAAAAGAGTGGAGCCCGGATATTCCAAAAGGGCTAAAATACAGTTATTTAAAATATACTCCATCCTGGCTGACCAAACGTCTGGCCAAATCTTCTTGAAAACGCCCATTAAACCCGAAGCAACAAGATGTCGATGCCCAAAATCAACTTTTTCCATAATATTAAAAGCAACCGGATAGTCAATGTCGGCCGGATTAAAATATACGACATCGTTGATTCTGTTGCTGGGGATAAAATCCAGCAAGCCCTCGGCCGCTTCTCCGTGAGGGTCAACAAAGCCAATGCCGTGGCCCAACTGAATGTCCTGAATCGCCATATTTTCCAGCATCGCTGATTTTCCCATGCCGGTTTTTCCAATGAGATACGTGTGCCTTCGCCTATCATCGGTCTTAATGCCAAATCTCCTTCTCTTGTCCCGGAAGGTGGTCTCTCCAAAAAAAATTATTTCATCAGCCATTATGAATCCCGCGAAGCGGGGTGAATAATAAAGAAGAGAGCAAGGCTCTCTTCGTCCACCTTGTTAAATAGGCAGTGTTAAAGGCCCTTCTCCTTTTTTCGCTTCTATCCTCGGAGCGCCTGGAGCAGGAGCTGTCGCTTCGCTCGGGAAGTGATAAAGAGAAGCTAACTCCTCGGTATTTAGCATAAATTTTCCGCCGCTTCTTGGGAAAAAAGGAGAGAACCTGTTAACGTAATTTCTGAACAATTTTCTTAATCTTAAATAACGCCTCTGGGGAACCAGCCGATTCTTAGGCAAAAACCAGGATTTATGAACTTTGGGGAAAGTGCTTCCCAGAGGAACAAGGCTGTTGCAGTTGAGAGTCGTGTAGGCGTTAAAATAGGCGAAAGCTAATCTGAAATTCGCCCTGAAAAAAATATCTTTTTGGCCAAAATAAACAAACCTAATGTTTGTATTGAAAATTGGTTTTGACATCTTTTCCTCTAAAGCGGTGATGATTACTTTTTCACCGGGAGTAAGCTTCATTTCCGGCGGCAAAACCTCTTTTTTTTCTTCTTTGGCTACTGTTGGCTCTCCGGTTATTAAAATTTTGGCCGCCTCCTGAATAATTGACTGGTCTTTTGGTTTATCCTCCCTTCTGGCTAACTTATCCCTGATTTCTGCTCCTTTCTCAAGCCAAGCCATTAAGGGCCCTTCTGAAAACGGCTCTGCTGAAATTTGAATCCAAAACTGTTCCCCGGGCTTTACTTTGCCCATTGCCTCCAAAAGCGTGGCTACCGGGTCAACCACTTCTTCTTTTTCCGCCTCACGGCCTGTTTCAAATTCCTGATGGGTCTTAATGGGATAATGGTCGTCTTTCAGCAGCTTGTAATCAGAACCCCACATATCTATTTCAGCGTTGGGAATATTTTGGGGCACTTGTTTTGCGTATTCCGGCACTTCTCTAATTTCAGCTTGAGGATATTGAGAATAAATGCTTGCCTCAATTGAGTCGCGATAAGGTGAGTCAAACCTGATATAAAAATGGGTTTCTCCTCCAATTGAAGCAATCTCAAAATGGACGGAAAGCTGAATTTGGCCTTCAATCCATCTTTCCCACCAATCGGGGGGCTGGTAAGCAGCGCCGTGGATGCCTGCCAATACGGTTTCCATTGCTTTGATGGGCTTTAAAAATTCTCTCGGCGTTTTTATTTCCAGCAAAACCATTTTGCGCTTGCTTATCCAGCCGTCAATTCGCCACCATTTATAGAGAAATAAAAAGGGCTTTTGCAAAATAAAAGGAGTTGGAAGCCACCACCAAGCTTTGAAAATTTGCCAGATGATGTCAAATGCTTGAGAAGAAAATTCGACCAACATACCCCGTAGTAGAATTTCGACTAATTACATTATTTTGCTGCCCCGCAGCAGTCGAAATTCACTACGGGGCAAATATCTTTACGCTTCTTTGATCGTATAGCCGCCCTCTGGCGTTTTTGAGAAATATTGGTTGTTGTTCAGATTGAGCAAAATAGTATTTTCTTTGACCATTCTCTGCTTTAAAACTTTAGCCAACACATCTTCTTTGCTTAATGGCCCTTTTGCCTCTTTTAAAATCTTGTAAATAACGTCTTTGACATAACCCTGCTCGTATCCCCATTCTTGCAAAGCGTACAATCCCCTGCCGACCAAAACAAACCTTGGGTCCTTTATCAATTCGTTATGGACGGTTTGGGGCAAGGCCTTTTCCAAAAGAGAAGCAACCTCATTAAAGTGGAGGGGCCTTTTTTCCTTCTTAAACACTATGTAGGCCTTATCTTTTACTCCTCTCGGATTAATTTCCGGCCACTCTTTCAAACCATAAAACCCTTCCGAATTTCGCTGAATTTTTCTGGAAACCTCCAAACAAGAAGCAAGAGTATTTTGGTTTACGAGACCGAAAGATTTTAAACCATTGAAGGTGGCGGGTTTGCCGAATTTTTTGAGCTTGCTATAAATTGAAGTTAAAACTTTTTCCGCCTTTAAAAGATAATTTTGGCCCAAGGTCCATAAACTATAGAAATCTTCCGTCTCTGCGAAACGTTGAAAATTTTCGCTTAAAGTCAATAAAAAATAAATCTGATTTTTTTCTTTCTGTCCCCCCAATTCTTCCAAAAGAGCTTCTTCTCTTTTTAAACCGCCTTTTTTCTTAAGACATTCCTGCAAAAATTGGAAAACAACGGAAGAATTTTTGACTTCCGATTTTAACCCTAAAAATCCGTCTCTTTCAATCTGACGCACCCTTTCCCTGGTAACATTCATGCTTTTCCCGATTGATTCTAAAGTTTCCCTTTTGCCGGCTTTTGAACGTAAACCAAAACGCCGCAGTAATACATCCTTTTGCCGCTTGGGAAGATCTTTTAGAATTTCGAAACAAATTTGAGAATAATTGAACTTCATAAACCGAGCTCAATAAAATTGAGCGAGGTGGAAAAGAAGATTTATCTTCTTTAACCACCGAGTCCGCCTCTGGCGGACGAAGGTGAAGACGAGGACGTAGTCCTCGTCGCTGATATTATGTTATCCTATTTAAGCATTTTGCAGACAGATTGTCAAATACCCTACGAATTACGAATTAAGGCGAAGAGAACTTCGTTCTCTTCTTCACCTTCGTCCCGCACCCGAGCCACAGGCGAAGGGTAAAGAAGAACGAAAGTTCTTCGCAAAGCGGGACTCGGTATACGAATGTACGAATAAAAAATCTTTAAGCGAGGCCAATCTTGCCGAAGGGTGCACTTCGCAGCCCCGCCCGCTACTGACTATAAACTATCTTCTAAGTTAAGGAGGCGGGGCGAGAAATAGCCACGGCTGGAAATAAACTTCTTTCTTCTAATTAAGCCGATGGCGTGCTCCCTAAGGCAAGTTGGCCGAACGGAAACTGCGTGGTCACCCGGGGTAAATTGCCCGAAGATTATGTTTCTTTTAAGCTTTCTTTTTCTCCCTAAACCAACTAACCAATAAAGAACTGGCAATGAAGATTGAAGAATAAGCGCCGGAAGTAATTCCAATAATCAAGGCTAAGGAAAAATATTTAAGGGTTTGGCCGCCGAAAAAGAAAATAGCAAAAAGAACAATCAAAACCGTTAAAACCGTGTTGATAGAGCGGCCAAGTGTCTGGTTCAAACTTACATTTACCGTCTCCCCAAAAGAAGAAAATCCGCCCCTAAGCACATTTTCTCTAATTCTGTCAAAAATTACAATCGTGTCGTGAACCGAAAAACCCAAAATAGTCAATAAAGCCGCGATAATCGGTATTGTAATTTCAATGTTGTAAAGTTTTCCCAAAACAGCAAAAACTCCCAAAGGGATTAAAATATCATGGAAAAGGGCGATTAAAGAAGCGATTCCGCACTGCCAGGAATTTATAACTTTTGAGATCTTTCTGAAAGCAAATGTAATATACAAAGTTATGGCAATCAAAGCTAAAATAATCGCATTCCTTGTTTTCTGTTCCAGCTCTTTTCCAATTACCGGACCGATTGATTCAAAGCTTAATTCTTCTACCTTATTAATCTCGCCCAATTTAACAATGATTGATTGATGCGTTTCCTCTGAAACCTCTTTCGTTTTCAAAATAATCCCCTTTTCCCCGGTCGGCTGAACAACAATCTCGCCCAGATTAAAATCCTTCAGCTTTTCCTGAATCACGGCGTTTTCTGGCCTCTGCTCAAAACGCACTTCTAAAATGCTTCCGCCGGTAAAATCAATCCCGAATTTCAATCCAAAGCTAATCAATGAATAAACCGCAACCGCAAAAATAATCCCTGAAAAAATATAATACAGTTTTGAATATTTTACAAAATTAATCATATTGAAAATAAACTATTTCCACAACCACGTAATTTTTTCAATTTTTGTGCCCATAAATAATTTGAGGAAATTTCTGGTGATAAAAATTGCCGAAAACATGCTGCCTAAAATACCAATTCCTAAAGTCAAGGCAAACCCCTTAATAAAGCTGGCGGCAACGCTGAATAAAATAGCGCAAACGATCAAAGAATTAAAATTACTGTCTCTGATAGAAGGCCAAGCCCTTCTAAATCCTTCTTCAATGGCTGTCGGCAGACTCTTTTTTAAAGATAGCTCTTCTTTCATTCTGGCAAAAATCAAAATATTGGCGTCCACAGCCATGCCGATGGAAAGTAAAAAGCCGGCAATGCCAGCTAGAGTAAGTGTAACGGAAACAATTTTAAACATAGCTAAAACAAAAATCACATAAATCAACAAAGCTAGGGCAGCCAAAACACCCGGCAAGCGGTAAAATAAAATCATAAATAAAATTACGCCCAAAAAACCGATGATGCCTGCCTTCAAGCTCTGCTCCAAAGAAACCTTTCCTAGTATAGGACCCACTGTTTCTTGCGAAATAATTTTAATTGGAACTGGCAATGCTCCGGCGTTTAAATTCCTGACCAGCGTTTTAGCTTCATCAATTGAAAAGTTGCCTGTAATCTGGGCTTTTCCTCCAGAAATCTTTTCCTGAACAACCGGGCTGGAAATTATAATTTGATCAATAGAAATTGCCAAAAGTTTCCCAGCGTTTCGTTCAGTAAGCTCCTCAAAAATTTTAGCTCCCTCATCGTTAAACTGGATGGAAATGGAAGGTTTTCCCGTTGTCTGGTCAAAATCAATACCGGATTTCTGCAGATACTGACCAGTAAGGTCTGTGGACTGAAATGGATCTTCAAAATTTCCAGATCCTGTCTCTTGAACCTTCTTGTCATTCGCAATAATCTCGTCATAATTTGGCTTTTGCTCCTTGAATTCCAAAAATGGCGTCTCCCCTATCATTCTTATAGCTTCGGCAGGATCCTTAATGCCTGCCAGCTCTACAATCAACCTATACTGGCCGCTTGCCTCCTGGGTCTGGACAACCGGCTCTCTAACCCCGAAATAATTAACCCTTCTTTCAATTACGTTTTTTAATCCCTGCATTAAATCCTTCTTTTCCGCGTCTTTGATTTTTGATAGGTCCGCTTCAAAAATCAAGTGGGTTCCCCCCTGTAAATCCAGCCCTAACTTAAAAGGGACTTGCGGGATATACGGCAATTTGAAAAAAGGGTACACCAAATACCCGGCAAAAAAAACCAAAATAAAAATAACGGCAATAGTTATATAAACTTTCTTTTTCGGCATATTTGCATATTTTATTATTTTAAACTAAATCCAAAGAATAATCAAGGATATTATCTGCGTCGTCAAAAAGGAATTTTCCCTGAAATTTCTTGTTTTCCAAAAATAAAGGAAGCCAGTGTTTGTCGTCTTGCCACATTTCTTGAAAAGGAATTTCATTGACACTAAACCATTCTGGCTTCATTTCTTCGCTTTCTGACGGCACGCCGATAAAATCGCTTGCTTTAAAAATATGAACTTGCAAAATTTCCGGCTTATTTTTCCAGCTAAAATCCAAAACGCCCAAATGCTGAAAATCCTGAACCTTAATTCCAATCTCTTCCATTAATTCCCTATTTGCCGCGTCGATAATTGACTCCCCTTCTTTAATTTTTCCGCCAAAACCGTTCCATCTTCCCTGTCCGAATCCTCGCTTTTTCATTCCAAGCAAAACTTTGTTCTTTTGGTGAATAATGCAAAGCGTCAAAATTTTTTTAGGATTATTTTCCATAGCGCTTTATTCTATTTATATTATTAACTTCAATCCACGCCGACATCGCTCCGAATCCTGTTTTGTCAATTTCAAATGATTTTATTGCTCTTGGATTTTTTAGAAATATAAGCATACAATATTTTTTATTTTTGAATCTCTCAAAAAATTCAGGAATTTTTACTTTTTCTATGCCATCATCCTTGCCATACTCGTCCAAAATTTCTTTTACTCGACTCGGAGTCAAATCGGCAAATTGTATAACCTTACTGACCTCTGCTTTTATTCTTACCGGCTCTCCCGAATCTTTAAAGTAAATTGTCTCTCCCTCTTTAATACTATCCCAAGGTTTATATTTTACGGAATACCAGCGCGATTCAATCTTCTTCTGTTTATTCAAAATTTTATCAGTCAATTCCCAAGATTTTTTCATTATCGCCAAATGCTCCATATTTTTATTTGATAGTTATTTCTCATAAAGTTTTAAACTCATTTTTCTAAACTTTGTTAAATTCCATAAAAGCGAATTCTTGACAAACTATCACAAATTATGATATGTTCCTCTCGGAAAGGAGTGGATCATGAAAGATTGTAACGAGCGGCCCACTTGTGAGTGCTGTCGCGAAAGACCAGCAGTGTGGAAGATCGCAGGGAAGAATACTCTTCTCTGTGATAAATGCTTCACGCAACAAGGAGGGATCGCTGTTGGTTTCTCCTAGCTTATGTATCCGCCAGTTATTCCCTAATAACTGGCTTTTTTATTATACCCTACCCCTACTTCCCACAACACCTTTTATATTTTTTCCCGCTTCCACACACGCATGGGTCATTGCGACCAGGAATATTTTTTGATTTGATAGTTGAGGGTGCTCGAGAAACCAAAGAAGTCGGTGAAGGATTTTCTTCAATCATAACTTTCATTAAAGTATCCGCGGTGGTCTTTTCAATCTGGCTTAATAATCCCTGGAACATTTTGTGGCCCTCTGATTTATATTCAATTAAAGGATCTTTCTGGCCGTAAGCCCTCAATCTCACAGAATCCCTTAGATGCTCCATATTTTCCAAATGTTCCAGCCAAAACATATCTAAAACTCTCAAGGAAACAATTTTTTCTGCTTCTCTCATTTTTTCCTCGCCAATCTCTTTCTCTTTTTTTTCATAATCGGCTTCTGTAAAACCATTTTTTTTAATTAATTCAAGGATATGGAATCTTAGGCCGTCTTCGGACTTTAGACTTTGGACTTTAGACTTTTCCAGTATCTCTCTTCTTTTTTTATAAATCACCTCTCTATGTTTATTCATTACGTCATCATATTCTAGAACATGCTTTCTCAAATCAAAATTCATTCCTTCGATTTTCGCCTGGGCCGACTCAATTGCTCCGGAAACCATTTTTGCCTCAATGGCCTCGTCATCTGGAATTTTAAGAACACCCATTAAAGATTTTATTCTATCTGACCCAAAAATTCTCAATATATCGTCTTCCAAAGAAAGAAAAAATTGAGAGGAACCCGGGTCTCCCTGCCTGCCAGATCTTCCTCTTAGCTGATTATCAATTCTTCTGGCTTCATGCCTTTCTGTGCCAATTATATGAAGTCCGCCGAGTTCTACAACTTTTTGAGCCCCATCGGAATTCGGCGGGTTGCCTCCCAAAACGATATCCACTCCTCTGCCCGCCATATTTGTAGCTATGGTAACACCTTCAAATCTGCCTGCTTGCGCGATAATTTCTCCTTCCTTTTCATGATTCTTTGCGTTAAGAATTTCGTGGGGAACACCCTCTCTGTCCAATAACTTTCCCAAATATTCATTTTTTTCAATTGAGGTGGTGCCAACCAAGATAGGCTGTCCTAAATTATGCCTTTCTTTAATTTCTCTGACAACCGCTTCAAATTTTCCTTTTTCATTTTTATAAATTCTATCCGGCAACTCTTTCCTTATCAGCTGTCTATGAGTCGGAATTGTAATTACATCCAGATTATAAACTTTATCAAATTCTTCAGCTGAAGTGGCGGCAGTTCCGGTCATTCCGGCTAATTTCTTATAAAGACGAAAATAATTCTGAAAAGTAATTGAAGCTAAAGTAATTGATTCTGCCTGAATTCTTACATTTTCTTTTGCTTCAATTGCCTGATGAAGTCCGCCCGACCATCTTCTGCCCGGCATCAATCTTCCGGTAAATTCATCCACAATAATAATTTCGCCATTCTTCACTACGTAGTCTTTGTCTTTTTTAAAAAGAACTTCTGCCTTTAAAGCCTGCTCTAAATAATGCAGATACTTTATTCCCCGCGCTTCATAAATATTCTCCATTCCCAGGATTTTTTCAATTTTATTAATTCCTCCCTCCGTCAAAGTAACGGCCTTCATTTTTTCATCAATTTCATAATCGGTTTTTGAATCTAATTTCGGGATTATTCTGGAAAATTCTCGATACCATGTCGAGCTTTCCGTATCGGGAGCTGAAATAATCAGAGGAGTTCTGGCTTCATCAATTAAGATTGAGTCGACTTCATCAATAATGGCATAATTAAACCCTCTCTGAACTTGTTGTTGCAGATCATATACTAAATTATCTCTCAAATAATCAAACCCAAACTCATTGTTGGTACCATAAGTAATATCGGCCGCGTACGCTTCTTTCCTCTGACAAGGCCTTAGATAACTATCAAAAACCTTAAATCCTCCAATAATATCTCTTTCTTTGTCGCGTTCGCCAGCTAAAACAGGAGCTTCCTGTTGAGGCGAAGAGAACTGCGTTCTCTTCTTAATTTGTCCGAGCGTAGCGAGGGATGAAGAAGAATGGATATTCTTCGACTCATCCCGCTTCGCGGGACTCATATAAGCAGAGTCATATGTATATGCCCCCTCATGCATAATACATCCTATTGACAATCCAAGAAGATTATAAATCTGCCCCATCCAAACCGCGTCTCTTTTTGCCAAATAGTCGTTCACCGTGACTACGTGAACCCCTTTTCCGGTTAAAGCGTTTAAATAGACAGGCAAGGTGGCAGCCAATGTCTTTCCTTCGCCTGTTTTCATTTCAGCAATGTTACCCTCATGCAAAACAATACCACCAACCAACTGCACATCAAAATGCCTTTGATTAAGAGTTCTTTTAGCAGCTTCTCTGATTAAAGCAAATGCTTCGGGAAGAATATCATCCAATAAACAACCTCGGGCTTCGTTTAATTTTGCCTTCAATTCTTGTGTTTTTTCTTTTAAATTTTCATCAGAAAAACCCTTGAACTGTTCTTCAAGGGAATTTATCTTCTCAATAATGGGCTGGATATTAGTTACATATTTCTCGTTAGCGTCGCCAAAGACCTTAGATAAGAATGACATAATATTCTATATCATACTTAAAAATTACGTTTTTGTAAACTGCGCTTATTTTTGCTTATAAAAAAGGGCGCAAGCTATTCAGCTTGCGCCTTCATAAGATCGAGTTCAAAATAAAACTCTGTTAATTCCGGATTAGGCCCCCAAGGATTTTGACCAATCTCCCGGAACCCGTGCTTTCTGTAAAAATGATGGCTGTAAAGTTCTTCCGGATCATCGGTCGTATAAACCATCAAGCGCTTCTTCCCTTGTCTTTTTGCTTCTTCTATGGCAAATAGCAAAAGAGAAGTGCCTGTACCGTGTTTCCGCGCCTTCGGGGAAACGAGATACCAGCCTAGCCAAGTAATGTCTGCGAGGTCAAACACATAGTTATAAAGCCCGACTATGCCGACAACCTTTCCCTTGCTGATCGCGACCCAATACTTTAGACTTGGCCGAATTCCTGTCTTATTAAAGTACTTTTCATATTTCTCTGGAAACAAGCTGGCAGCAATTTCATCTTTGGCAGGCTCTTCCTCGTATTCCGGCGGAAATATTTTATCCACCAATATTATCGCTTCCCCCAGCAGCTCCTTGGTCAAAGCAACTATATCAGCCAACTTTATGCCATCCTTTCTTTTTCTATTTTTAACTTAGTATTATAAAAGCATATTTAATAATTTTTACCTACTGTTATGGTTACAAGGTGTTGAGCCATGCATAGTGTCGCAAGACCAAACCCCGACGCTTTAAGCACCGGGGCTCTTTTATTTTTTTTGAAAAATTAATTTTCAATCAATTCATTCATTTTTTTTCAAAGACAATCTTTTGCAGAATAAAAACAATAAACGGAATTAAAATTAACTGTAAGACGATCCCCGGCCAGCTCATTTGA
>JAUSLA010000041.1 GCA_030646565.1 bacterium | reverse complement strand
ACGATGTTTAATACTTTTATCATCGGATTAATGGCCGGTCCGGCCGTATCCTTATACGGATCTCCAACCGTGTCTCCGGTAACGGCCGCCTGGTGGGCGAAAGAACCCTTGCCCCCGAAATTTCCTTCTTCAATATATTTTTTTGCGTTATCCCAAGCCGCTCCTCCGGAAGTCATGGAAATGGCCATAAAAATACCGGTGACAACCGAACCGATTAATAATCCGCCCAAGGCTTCAACTCCCAAAAATAGCCCGACCAAAATCGGAGCTAAAACAGGGATTAGGGCTGGCACTATCATTTCTTTGATAGCGGATTTGGTAACAATATCAACGCACTTCCCGTATTCCGGCTTCCCTTGGCCTTCGAACAATCCCTTAATTTCTCTAAACTGCCGCCTGACTTCCTCCACTACTTTTTGCGCGGCCTTGGCCACGGCCGACATTGCCAAAGAGGCAAATAAGTAGACCAACAATCCGCCAAGAAAAAGACCGGACAGAACTCTCGGATCGCTTAATGAAAATCCAACCTTGCCGCCCTGATTGCCGAGTTCCTGCGTAAAGCTCGCAAAAAGAACGAGAGCGGCCAGCCCCGCCGAGGCTATGGCATAGCCCTTGGTAACGGCTTTTGTGGTATTGCCAACGGCATCCAAGGCATCGGTTGTCTGCCTCACTTCTTCTTTCAGCTCCGACATCTCGGCAATTCCGCCCGCATTGTCCGTAATCGGCCCGTAAGAATCAATCGCCACGATAATGCCCGCCAAAGAAAGCATGGCTACTGCCGCCAAGGCAATCCCGTAAAGGCCAGCCAGCCAATAGCTGACTAAAATTCCGGCAACTATCAGAAATATTGGCAATCCCGTAGATTTCATACCCACCGCCAACCCCGTAATGACATTTGTGGCATGTCCGGTTTGAGAAGCTGAAGCCACGCTTTTTACGGGGCCGTATTTTTTTGAAGTGAAATATTCCGTAACCACCATCATCCCGATGGTAATTAAAAGTCCGACTAGGGAAGCCAAATACATTTTTGTATGAGAAACCCCTATGCCGCTCGGCAAACGATTTATAACAAAATAAAAGCCGATGGCCGATAAAACTGCCGAAGCAATCAACCCTTTATACAGGGCTCCCATTATATTTTTATCCTTGCCAATCTTGACAAAAAAAGTGGCGATTATCGAGCCAAGAATTGAAACAGCGCCTAAGATAAGAGGCAAAACAACAAATTGAGCGCCCTCAAAAACCAGACTGCCCAAAATCATCGCCGCGATAGAAGTTACGGCGTAAGTTTCGAATAAGTCAGCCGCCATGCCGGCGCAATCTCCGACATTGTCTCCAACCTGGTCGGCAATAACTGCCGGATTCCTTGGATCATCCTCGGGAATTCCTTTCTCTATCTTGCCGACTATATCAGCCCCCACGTCAGCCGCTTTTGTATAAATGCCTCCGCCCAATCTCGCAAAAACAGAGATTAAAGACCCTCCGAACCCCAGAGCCACTAAAGATTTTAGGTCGTCTGTTAAGAGATAAAAACCGGTAACAGATAAAAGCCCCAGACCCACTACCAAAAAACCCGTCACGGACCCTCCCTCGAAAGACAAAGAGAAGGCCTCTTTTAATCCTTTTTTTGCGGCTTCCACCACCTTGACATTGCTGGAGGTTGACACCATCATCCCGATAAGGCCGGACAGGCCGGAAGCCAAGGCCCCCACAAGAAACCCAAGAGCGGTTTTCCCGTCAAAAACTATCCACAGAATGACGAACAAGACGGCTCCAACCAAACTTACCGTTTTATATTGTCTGGACAGAAAAGATTTTGCTCCTTCTTTTATCGCCGCCGATATGCCAAGCTGTTTGCCCTCCCCTGAAGGAGATTTTTGAATTTTCTTGATAAGAAAAAAAGCGAACAGCAGAGAAACTACCGAAGCAATAATCGGAAAATATAACATATTATTAAAATGACTAATATCTAATTTCTAATGAAAATCCCAATGCTAAAATGGCGAAATTAGACATTAGACATTTAAGAATTAGATATTTTATTAGATATTAGGATTTAGGAATTAAAAATTTTTTAATCTTTTTCTTTCGACTTTTCTTCTTCAACTTCTTTTTTCTCTTCCGTCTCTGCCGGTTCAGTTTCCTTTGTTTCCACGCTTTGTCCCGGCCCCCTGACATCTATTTTCCACCCCGTAAGCTTAGCCGCCAACCTGACATTTTGGCCTTCTTTGCCAATGGCCAAAGACAACTGGTCTTCAGGGACAATGGCTAACGCCTTGTTTTTTGGCAGAATTTTTATTTCCAAAACCTTAGCCGGACTCAAGGCATTGGCAATGTATTTTCCAGGGTCATCGGAATACTCAATAATATCAATTTTTTCTCCGCCAAGTTCCTGAATCACCGTCTGGACTCTCGTCCCTCTTTGCCCGACAGCAGCCCCGATGGGATCAATCCCATCGGCCTTGGAAGAGATGGCGATTTTTGTGCGCGAACCAGGCTCTCTGGCAATAGAATTGATCTGAACTTGGCCCTGCGATATCTCAGGCACCTCCAGCTCAAACAGCTTAGACACCAGTCTTGGATAAGCCCTGGATAAAA
>JAUSLA010000039.1 GCA_030646565.1 bacterium | reverse complement strand
GATATTTTATTCGGTAAAGTAAGAGAGTTTTTGCATAATAATATGTTTGATAGTCCTGTGAATTAATCAGACATCATTACCTTGAGAAACTTGTCACAAGTTGAATATATACGGATGATTAAAGATTCTTTCAAAAAAGCTATAAATGATCTCACAGTGGAAGACAAGGGAGATACGGAAATAAAGAATTATATAAAAATCAGCGAGGCAAGACCCTTTGTTGTAAATGATAAATCGTATTTAATACCAAAAAAATCAGTCTTCAATAAAATTGTTGGGGATAGTGATTTTGAGTTGGTATTTTCAAATTTTCTTGAAAACTGTGATGATGTAATTTCTTTCGCAAAAAACTTTCAAAACAAGGAAGCGAGCGCGCTTAGAATTGAGTATAAAAACTCGGAAGGTTTTATCGCGACTTATTACCCTGATTTTTTTGTGAAAAAGGACGAGAAAACTGTTTATATTATTGAAACAAAAGGACGAGAAGAAGAAAATGACAAGTTAAAGTTTGAACGACTGCAAAAGTGGTGTGAGGACGTAAACAATCGGCAGAATAGAGTTATCTATAAAGCACTTTATATAAAACAGGAAGAATGGGAAAAAGGTAAACTCAAGAATTTTGATGAGGTCGTGAGAGTGTTTAATCTAAAATAATTATGGAGATTGAATCAAAACAACCCCATACCAGTTCGCTACGGGGCAGGCATAATAAAACTAAAAAATGACTATGAAAATCAACAACACTTTTAAACTTATCATCGCTATTGTTGTTTCCGAGCTTGCCGGTATCATTGGCTCAATGTTTACGATCCCGTCTATCGCCGGCTGGTACGCTGGGATCGTAAAGCCTGCCCTGAATCCTCCGGCGTGGGTGTTCGGTCCGGTCTGGACGACGCTGTTCGCGCTTATGGGCATCGCGGCGTTCCTTGTCTGGCGGAAAGGTTTGGAACGTAGGGATGTAAAAATCGCTCTTGGCATATTTATTGGCCAGCTGGTCTTGAATACGATTTGGTCAATAATCTTTTTCGGCCTGCACAGTCCGGGTGGTGCGCTCGTTGAGATTGCGTTCCTCTGGCTCGCCATTCTTGCCACGATTATCGCCTTTGCCAAAATATTCAAGCCGGCCGCGTGGCTTCTCGTGCCATACATCCTTTGGGTTAGCTTTGCTATGTACTTGAACTACGTCATTTTTATATTGAACTGAACGAAACGAATATGGCCAGAATTTGGAATAAACACAAACAAACACCCTTCGACTACGCTCAGGGCAAGAATACCCCTCTTAAAAGAAAGGTCTTCGTGGCGATGTCGGGAGGAATTGACAGTTCAGTGGCAGCAGCTCTATTAAAGAGAGAGGGTTTTGATATAGTAGGGGTTTTTATGAAGTTTTGGTCAGAACCGGAGGAAGATAAGCAAAAATGCGGGTGGAATAGATGCTGTTCGCCTGATTCTGAAAAAAGAGCAAGACAAGTGGCAAAGATTCTGAAGATTCCTTTCTATGTTTTTAATTTTGAAAAAGAATTTAAAAAAAGAATTGTTGATTATTTTTTGAGAGAATATAAAGGAGGCCGGACTCCTAATCCTTGTGTTGCCTGCAATAAAGAAATAAAATTTGGGCTGTTGTTGGAAAAGGCGTTATCTCTCGGCACAGATTTTATAGCCACAGGGCACTATACCCGGCTTCGCCGGGAAATCCGAAGCTCGAAATCCGAAATCCTAAAGTTATATATGGGAAAGGATAAGGAAAAAGACCAGTCGTATTTTTTATGGCAGTTAAGTCAGGAACAATTGAAACATATTTTGTTTCCGGTGGGGGATTATACAAAAAGCCAAGTTAAGGCATTGGCAAAAAAATTCAAGTTGCCTTTCAAGGCAGTGCCAGAATCAATGGAAGTTTGTTTTATTCAAACCACTATGATCGATGAGGCTCCGCCTCATCTCTCCCCTCGCCCAGCACAGCTCGCTAGACAGGGCTCGGTAAATGAGTTTTTAAAAAGGCATCTCAAGACAAAGCCCGGCCTTATCGCAGAGCAAACGCAAGGCGGGGACAAAAAAATTATCGGCCGACATCAAGGGTTATGGTTTTATACTATGGGCCAGAGAAAAGGGATAGGATTATCCGGGGGCCCCTATTTTGTTCTAGGTAAAGATGAGAAGAAAAACCTTTTGGTTGTTACAAAAAACGAGAAAGATTTGCTTGGGAGAGATCTTGTTCTAAAAAACGTGAATTGGATTTCGGGAAGCGAGCCAGAATTTCCTTTTAAAGTCCAAATTAAAATCAGATACCGCGGTAAAATCTCAAGGGCTGTGATTGATAAACCTTTTGAAGGTAAGATTTATACTGTAAAATTGGAAACTCCACAACGGGCAATTACTCCGGGCCAATCAGCAGTTTTTTATCGAAAGCAAGAACTTGTGGGTGGAGGAATAATTTGTTAAGGTAATTAATGTTCTTTTAGAATTAAATAAATTGAGGCGATGAGGACTACGTTCTCATCTTCACCCTTCGCTTACCGAGTCCGCCTATGGCGGACGAAGGTAGAAAAGAAGATTTATCTTCTTTGATTCGCTCGAGTAGGCGACGAGGACTGCGTCCTCGTCTTCACCCTTCGCTTTTGCTATACGCAAAAGCTTGGGTAGGCGAAGAGAACTGCGTTCTCTTCTTCAGCTACCCGAGTACCGTGAAACGGGACGAAGGGTGGAGAAGAAAACATAGTTTTCTTCGACTCGTCCGCCTTTGGCGGACTCGGTATATGAAAGGGGAACTAATGGAAGAGAGAATCAATCGTAACTGGAGAAGGCGGGTTAATGTTAAAATTGGATATTATTTAGCTAAAACCGGTGTCTCTCCAAATTCCTTAACAGTTGCCGGCATTTTCGTAAGTTTTTCCGCCGCGTTGGTTATTCCTCTATATGGTTTGGTTTACGGCGCTTTCGCTATGGCTTTTGCCTCATTGTTTGACCTTCTGGATGGAGCGGTAGCTAAAGCAACAAATAAAACCACTAATTTTGGAGCGTTTCTTGACGATGTAGCTGACAGAATAAGCGAAGCATTTTTCTTTAGCGCGATATTTTTTATTACAGGTGGCAGCTTTGTTGTATTCGCAACGGCCGTCACTTCAATTTTAGTAAGTTATGTGAAAGCGTCTGCGACAACGAGAGGGTATAAGATAACATCGGGCGCTATTCTTGGAAGGCCATTAAGAATTGTTTTGCTGTTTATTTTAATGATAGCGAGCCCTTGGTTTGAAATAACATCAACTTTGTGGCTGATAGTAATTATTAACATTTGCGTAATGATTTTAAGGTGGAGAGAAATACAGAAGCAGGGTGTCTATAATTAGACACCCTTTTTAAATAAAAAAAGAGGATGCGGGACTTGGTGCTTGACATCTATTCTGTCATAGACTAAACTTAAATTATACCCCCACGAGGGGGGTATATATAATTATGCAGAAAGCTTTTGAGAAACAAATTTTGAATCGGATGAATTATCTTTCCGGGCATTTGGACGGCATTAAAAAGATGCTAAGAGATGATAAATACTGCATTGATATAATTTTACAGAATACAGCTGTTATTGCCGCCATAAAAAAATTGAACCAGATGATTTTGGAAAAACATTTAAATACATGCGTTGCCCAGGCGATAAAAAGCCGCAATAAAAAAGAGCAAAAAAAGAAGGTTAAAGAGCTTTTAAAGATATTTGAAAACCGAGTCCCGTGAAACGGGACGAAGGTGAAGATGAAGACGAAGTCTTCATCGCCTGTCAAGTTTCGTGAAACGAAACGAAGGTCGTGAGGCGAAGGTTAAAATGAAATTTATTTCTTTGCCTTAATTTTATGCAATCAATTTTTCTCAAAATAAACATCAAAATTATATTAGTGATAATAGTTTTGGCAACGGGGGCAGTCGGAGGATTTTGGCTGGTTCAAAAAAACAACTCGTCTCTTTCCGGCCAACTCGGTTCTGCTTTGATAGCGCCGGTTTCGGCCGAAGAAATTTATCCTATGTTTCTTTGCGCTTGCTGCGGCATACCTCTGGATAAAAACAAGATTTGCTGCGAAATGGCGCAGGAAAGAATAGATTTTATTGATTCTTTGGCAGGGCAGGGGATTTTAAAAGAAGAAATTATTTTGGCTTACGCCAAAAAATACGGATTGAATTCTTTTGCCGATAAAGAGAAGCAAGAAGAATTTAAGGAAAAACTGGTTGCTGCAGCTCCCGATAACCGGCCGATAATTTCTTTAAGCCCAGAGTCGTTTGATTTTGGCGATGTAAGCCAGAAAAATGGAGTTGTCACAACCTTGTTTGAAATTAAAAATGAGGGCAAAGCGGATTTAATAATTGATAAACTGGATTCTTCCTGCGGCTGCACTTCTGCCTCTGTTATATTTCAGGGCGTGGAAGGGCCGAGGTTTGCTATGGCCGGCCATGGCATTGAAAGCCCTAAGGACTGGAAAATTACCATACCAGCCGGACAAACCGCCCAGCTGAAGGTTTATTACGACCCTTCTGTTCACGCAGATTTTCGGGGATACGCTATCAGGGAAATTTCAGTATTTTCCAATGACCCGATTGATTTTGAGAGAAAAGTCATAGTGGAATTAACCCAAACGGATTAAGTCGATGGAAAAAATAATTATAGAACCAATCGGTTTTGTCAAAAACAAAATAAGAGAGCCTCGTTTCGGCAATTTTGCCAATGAAATTTCAGAGCTCATTTTAGACAAGAAATTTACAAAAGCTCTGGAGGGGATAGACGATTACTCGCATATTATTGTTGTTTATTGGATGGATAAGGTCAAAAATTATGTTATTTCGCACCGTCCGCAGGGGAATCCTGAAGTTCCTGTAGTTGGAATTTTTGCCTGCCGCTGTCCGGCAAGGCCAAATCCAATCGGAATTACAACTGTTAGGTTGATAAAGCGCCAAGGCAACAGAATAAAAGTAAAAGGTTTGGATATTTTAGATAAGACCCCTATTATTGACATTAAACCCTATTGGCCCCAGTATGATAAGGTTGGCAAGATGAAGGTGCCATCATGGGTAAATAAATTGCAGTTTTAATAAAATAAGATAGAATGATAGGAGAAGAGAACTACGTTTTCTTCTTCAGTTTCGGTAGGCGATGAGGACTGCGTCCTCATCTTTATCTTCGTTCCGCTTTGCGGAACTCGATATATGATGGGAAATTTTGGCGCTTTTGCTTGGTTTGGCTGGATTTTTATGGTTTTTTCTTGGCTTTTGATTTTATTGGGAATTGCAGCTATAATTAAATGGTTAATCTATCAGACAAAAGGCGAAAATAAAAAAAATTCTGCTCTTGATATTATTAAAGAACGTTACGCTAAAGGAGAGATTTCAAAAGAAGAATTTGGGGAAAAAAGAAAAGAATTAATCTAAATTTTTTAAAAAATTCAAAAACCGAAGCTTCAGCTGAGGTGGAGAAGAACGAATCTTCTTCGATACTATGACGCATTGCTGCGAGCACAATTGCATTGACGAGCTTAAAGACGACCATAAAAAAATTTTGGAGGCGCTTGATGAGCTGGAAAAAAATGTGGATTCTTTGACAATAAATAAAGAGGGGATAAAGGAATTTTTGCATTTTACAGAAACCTTTGCCGAACCCCACCATCAAAAAGAAGAACAAGTTTTATTCCCGGCTTTAGAAAAAAAAGGCGTACCTAAAGAAGGCGGTCCCATTGGGATGATGCTTTTTGAACATGATACGAAAAGGGGATATGTAAAAGAATTGAGAAAGGCGTTGGCCGATGGCAAAGAAATAGGAATTAAAGAAAATGCGCAAAACATTATATTTCTATTAAGAGACCATATTTCTAAAGAAGAGAATGTTTTATATCCTATGGCGCAAGAGGTTTTAACTGAAGATGAAATGGCCGGCTTGGGAGGCCAATGCGAAAGAATAAAGAAATCTATATAGCTTGGTCATCTTGCCTCGGGGAGCACGCCGTCGGCTTAAGCGGTTAAAAAAAAGATATTTTCAGCCGCGGCTATTTCTCGTCCCGCCTCCCCAAACTATAATGAAAAATCAAAGTCAGATATGGGCGGGACTGCGAAGTGCACCCCTTGGCAAGATGTCCTCGCTCACTAAAAAGAAACATAAGAAATAATTTTAATCATGAATTCAAAAATAAAAATTGCTTTAACTTTGGGGCTGATTGTTTTAGGAATAGCAAGTTATGGTTATTTTAAAGCCATTCCCGGGCCTTCGGGACAATTGGGCAACGAGCCCAGAATTGAAATTAATCCCCAAAATTATGATTTTGGGGAAGCGCAATTCGGACAAATTCTTGAATACAGCTTTACAATAACAAATCTTGGAGGAGCGCCTTTAGAAATAAAAAGGGTGGCCACTTCCTGCGCCTGCACAAAAGCAAAAGTAGATAAAGAAACGATACAAGCCGGAGAAACGGCTGAGCTTTTAGTAACTTATGATACCGCAGCCATGGGCGATAGCGCCCACGGCAAAGGAGAGCAGGAAAGAATAATTTATGTAAAGACTAACGACCCGAATAATCCTCAAGTTGACGTAACAATTCAAGCCTTAGTTCGATAAATCCCTCGACCCTGAGCTCGGGACAGAAGGGCTCACTATAAAATGTTATATAATTTTTTATCCGGTGTAAATAACGCCAGCCCTTCCTATATGATTCCATTGGTGGCCGGCACAGGATTTTTAGACGGCATTCATCCTTGCGCCATCGCCATTTTGATTTTTTTCATTGCTTTTTTGCTGACCCTTCGAAAAACCTTTAAGAATATTTTTATCCTTGGCCTTGTTTATATTTTTGTTATTTTTCTTACTTATCTTGCGGTGGGCGTTGGCCTTTTATCCGGCATTATGCTTTTTGGCCAGCATCTTTTTTTCGCGAAATTGGGCGCCTGGCTGTTAATTTTATTGGGCGCAATTCATCTGAAAGATTATTTTTTCCCCCAATTGCCAATCCATTTACAAATGCCTAAGGTTTCAGGGGAAAGAGTAAGGGGTTTATTAACTAAAGCAACTTTGCCCGCAATCGTGGTAGCCGCTTTTTTAGTCGGGCTATGCTCTATTCCGTGCGCCGGAGGGATTTATGTTGCCGTTACATCTCTTTTGGCTTCAAAAACAACTTACTTTACCGGTTTCTTATACCTTTTATTGTATAATTTGATGTTTGTTATGCCTTTGTTTATCCTGCTTCTTTTTGCCGCAAATCCCTTAACTCTGGCTAAAATCGCTGAATTCCGGAATAAAAATGAAAGAACCGAAAAATTGGTTATGGGATTGTTATTGGCCGTTTTAGGGATTGGAATTTTAACATTTCTTGTTTAGACCCTACGAATTACGAATCAAGGCGAATATACGAATAAAAATATGAAAAAAGAAATAAAAAAACAAAAGAAGGACGATTGTCCTCTTTGCAACATTTCCGAAGAAACGCTGGCTAAATTAAGGGGGGCGATGAAGACTGCGTCTTCATCTTCACCTTCACTTTCGCTACGCGAAAGCTCGGTAAGAGAGGCAGATAAAAATAAAAAACTAAAGAAAAAGAAAAAACTATGAAAAACTTAAGTTTAGCTTTCAAAGCAGTTTTTAAAAGCCCCCTTTATCTTTTTTTAGCTATTAGTTTGGCCGTAAATCTACTAGCTCTTTATTATTTTATTTTTCTGGAAACAACAACCTTTAAGGTATTTTTTGATTCCAATACTTCTTTTTATAGCTGGGCTTCGATTATTTTGACGGTTCTAATCGGTGTTTCTTTTGGAATATCCGCAACTTTTTTAATCTGGCAGCTACAAAAGAAAGCGGCGCAAAATCCGGCCAATTTGAGCAATAGTTTTATTGGGACTTTGCTGGGAGGACTTTCTATCGGCTGCCCTGTATGCGGCGCCTTTTTATTATCGGTTTTTGGTTTAGCCGGCGGCTTATTCATTTTTCCTTTTCAGGGTTTGGAAATAAAAGCAATCTCTCTCTTTTTATTAGGGTTTGCTATTTTTCTTTCAGCTAAATCAATTTCTCAAACGGCCTGCGGAGTTGAAAAGACCAATAAAGAAGGGGCTATTTTGAAAATCGAGCAAGGCAAATTTGTTTTAACTTTAAACAAAGAAACAGTAATGCCCTTGATGCCGGCTTTCATTGGTTTTTTCCTTTTGTTTTCCGTTGCTTTTTTACCGTTAGTTGCTAATAAATTTAACTTCGGCTTTGCTTTTCAAAAAAAAGACCAAGTCAATTTGGCCGGCATTGATTCTTCGGATAATAATTTACCTAAAGCCGTAAAAGATACTAAAGAGCAAATTAATCCGCCGGAAGGTTTTACAATTAACGCAGTTTACGGAGACATTGGACCAAAACTTTTGGCCGCGGGCGCCATTGATTTTGAAAAAATGAGAACGCTTTATGAAAAAGCCGGAGCGCAGTTAACCGAGGAACAGATTACAATTTTAACCAAAGGGTCTAATGAGAAAATCAAAATTACTCCTCAAAATTCTTATTTTCTTTTAAATCTCCTTTGGGCTTTTGGTTTGGCTAACAAAAATCAGATTTTAGATGAAGGCCCAATGGCACAATACGGCAAAGACAAAATCGGAAACTTTGCTTCAACCGGTGGCTGGACTTTGGGGACAAAAAAATCTACCGAGCTTTATTCTGCTTCTGAAATTATAAAATTAAATTCAGAACAGCAAAAAATTCTTGATGACTTTGCTTTCAACTCCTACAGGCCTTGCTGTTCCAACCCGACCGGTTTTCCTGATTGCAACCATGGGATGGCAGCTTTGGGATTGGGAGAAATTATGGCCGGCCAAGGGGCTTCGGTCGATGAGATTTTCGAGGCATTTAAATATATCAATGCTTTCTGGTTTCCCCAGACGTATTTTGATATAGCCAAATATTTTCAGGCAAAAGAAGAGCAAGATTGGAGCCAGGTGTCAGGGAGAGAAGTTGCCGGCAAGGATTTTTCAACCCCCCAGGGCTGGCAAAGAGTTCGCGGCTGGTTGAAAACTAATAATCTTTTGGAAGAAGCGCCGTCTGGCGGCGGAGGCTGCGGAGTGTAAAGTAAGCCATCGCTTGACCACGCAGTATTTCGCTCGGCAAGCTGGTTTCAGGGTCGCTCGCTCGCCCCAGCGAGGCTCGCTCACTGAAGTAAAGACCGTCGCTCTTCCCGCTTTCAGCGGGAAACCATGCCCGCTCAGGTCTTTAATTCACCCTGAAACCACTTTCCTCGCTTAATATCTTTCTTTAGCGGGACTGCGATGTTGTCACCCTTGAGAAACCGGCCTCAGATTAAAAATTTAATAATAAACTAAAAATTATGCAGAAAAAAATTATTTTAATTATCGTAGGTCTAGTTATAATTGGGGGAGTTTTTTATGTTTCATCATCTCTTTTAAAAAACAATACAGCCAATATTAGTAATATTAAAAATGAGCTTGGCGGGGACAATAAGATAACGGTTTTTAAGTCGCCAACCTGCAGCTGTTGCGCAGATTACATTAAATATCTTAAGAAAGAAGGGTTTGACGTTAAGGTGGAAAATGTCAACAATATGCTTTCCATAAAAGAAAAGTATCAGGTTCCCACAGAGCTTGAAAGTTGCCACACTTCAATTATCCGAGCCACAGCGAAGGATGAAGAAGGGGATTTATCCTCTTCGCCTGTCGGCAATTATTTTGTTGAGGGGCATGTTCCTATTGAGGTAATTAAAAAGCTCTTAACAGAAAAGCCGGCTTTAGACGGAATTGCTCTTCCAGGTATGCCATCAGGCGCTCCGGGAATGTCGGGGCCAAAAACAGGAGAATTTAAGATTTACGGCATTTCAAAAGGAGAAATTACAGAATTTACAACTTTTTAGGCAATGAAAAATTTTAATAAAATTTTAATTGCGATTATCGGTGTTGTGGTTATTGGAGGAGCGGTGTGGTTTTTATCTATAAAGCCATCTGCGCCAGAATCGGAAATTATTTCAAAGAAAGGCATTCATTGGCATGCTGATTTGAGTATTAAAATTTTAGGTCAATTACAGGATATTCCGGCTGGCATAGGCTTGGGCATTACCGAACATTATATCCACACCCACGAGTCAGACGGCATTATTCACATAGAGTTTCCGGGTTTGGTCAGAAGAGACGATATTCGGCTCGGTCAATTTTTTGAAATTTGGGGCAAGAAATTTAACAAAGAATGTATTTTTGACAAATGTAATGGTTTAGATGGCAAGCTAAAAATGCTTGTTAACGGTAATGAAAATAGCGACTTTGAAAACTATGTAATGAGAGATAAAGATAAAATTGAAATCATTTTTGAGTTAGATAAGGCGGGAGATTCGGTAGTAGAAGAAATAACAGTCGTAGGGAACGATTTTTCTTTTTCTCCCTCCCAGATTACCGTTAAATCAGGTAAGAGAGTAAAGATTATTTTTGAGAATAAGGGAAACGTTTCCCATAATTTAGTTATTGAGGGTTTGGGAGTGACTACTAAAACAATTGGCAGCGGCCAAAAAGATGTCGTTGAATTTACTGCTTCAATTCAGGGAAAATTTGATATTATCTGTTCAGTTCCCGGCCATAAAGAAGCAGGAATGGAAGGAAGCTTAATCGTTGAATAAAATTTAAGTTTCAAAAGTTATAATGTGAAAAAATTAAAATAGTCAAAGAAAAGATTTATCTCTTCGACTACCGGAAGGTGAAGAAGAGATTTATCTCTTCGACTTCCATAAATAAAAGATCGGTAAATGAAAACTAAAAAAGAATGCTGTACAATTTTAGGAGGGGAGTTAGACCCGAATAAAAATTGGGTAACCAATGTGAGAAAAAACGGAGAAGAATGGATCCCAATGTTTTTAGAATATGTTGACGAAGAAAAATGCACTGGATGTGGTTTATGCGTTAAAGTTTGCACCGGCCATTGTTATGAAATTCAAGTAAAAAATGGCAAAAAGGCGGCTGTCGCTGTCCATCCGGAAAATTGTTTAGGCGATTGTTCCTGCCATTTAATTTGTCCGGTAAAAGGAGGAGCAATGATCTGTAAACCAAAATTAAAATAAAAGGTCGATTTATTAAAAATTAATAAAGTTTTGAAAATATTATGGCTCGAAAAGTAATCAAAACCGAGAAAGGTCCAGCTGAAATAAAACCTCAAAAAGAATCTGTCTGGATTTGTATGTGCGGTTTATCAAAAAATCAGCCTTTTTGCGATGGTTCGCACGATTTATGCAGTGGCGAAGAAGAGGGAAAGCTATATGAATATGATGAGCAAGGTCATCAAAGAGAAGTAAAATAATTTTCAAAAATGGTCAATGAAGCTTTGCTTCATTTCCACCTTCGTCCCGTAAAACGGGACTCGGTATATAAAATATGTCTATAACTATCCAATATGTGTGGCTGGTCGGCAGTTTGGGATTTTTTGGCATTTGGCTGGCTGTTTTTTTCCTAACAGAAAAAGAAAGCAGAAAAGAGATGCTTATTGTAAGTTTAATGACATCTCTTTTTGGTCTTTTGGCGCAATTCTTTATTCGTCAATATTGGGATCCGCCGACTCTCTTTAGCATTATTCATAAAGCTGGTTTTAGTATAGAAAATATTATTTTTGCTTTCTCGGTGGGAGGCGTAGCCATTGCGATATATAAAGCAATCTTCAAATACCCGAGCGAAGCGAAGGGTGGAGATAAGGACGCAGTCCTCGTCGCCTACCCGAGCGAAGCGAAGGGTGGAGATAAGGACGCAGTCCTCGTCGCCTACCCGAGCGAAGCGAAGGGTGGAGAT
>JAUSLA010000031.1 GCA_030646565.1 bacterium | reverse complement strand
AATTCACAGGAATGCTCGATCGAGCATTCCTGTGAATTGGGGAGAATTTAGTGAGAACACTTTTCGATAATTCGTTTGAGATAATTAGTCTGATTTGATGATTCCGATCAAATCTCCGGAAGAAATAAAAATAATGGCGATGAAGTTTACCTCCTTTCAGATGCGATGAGGTACTTCGTCCCTCATCTTTACCCAGCGTCCCGCATTGCGGGACTTGGGTGTTTGCCTTCATCTTTACCTTCATCCCACTGTTGCGGGGTTCGGTGGCAGAAGGCGGTCTAAAAATTAGAAATGAGTATCGACATTAAAACCAAAGAAGAGATTGAAATCATGAGAGAGGGGGGAGAGATTCTGGCTAAGATTATGAAAGAGTTGGGAAAAATGGTTAGGCCGGGAATTACCACCAAAGAATTAGACAGGGTTTCAGAAACCCTGATTTTTAAATTGGGCGGCAAATGCTCTTTCAAGGGACATCAAAATTTCCCGGCCTGTTTATGCGTCTCAATAAATGAAGAAGTTGTTCATAGCGTTCCTTCAGATCGTATTCTGCAAGAAGGGGATATTGTTTCTCTTGATTTGGGAATTTTTTACAAAGGTTTTCACACTGATATGGCAGTCACTTTGCCTGTTGGAAGGCCGGGCATCGTAGTCGAAGAAGCTTCGCGGCTTATTCATATTACGAAAGAAGCGTTAGACAGGGGCATTAAAGAAGTAAAGCCCGGGAATACTTTTAGCGACATTGGAAACGCGGTTCAAAAGTACGTTGAAAGCCAGGGCTTTAACGTGGTGAGAGAGCTTTGCGGACACGGCATAGGAAAGGAGCTTCATGAAGAGCCGCAGATTTCAAACTACGGGGAGAGACATACAGGTCCTGAAATCAAAGAAGGCATGGTTTTTTGCATAGAGCCGATGGTGATGGCAGGCAACTGGAAACTAAAAAAATCAAATGATGGGTTTGGATACGAAACAGAAGACGGTTCGTTATCAGCTCATTTTGAACATACAATTGCCGTGACTAAAAAAGGTTATCTGGTATTGACAGAATTGAAATAGTAACTTAATTTAAAATCAGCAAAAAGTCCTGACCATTTTGGCAGGAGAAAAGGAGAAAACGTGGGAGGAATCATAGGGTTTGAAACTGGTAGAGAGTGGCATTTTGATACAGGTGAGGTTTGGGTAGGCTACTTAGTTAGTACCGAACCCGAGGAAATTTGCGATCCAAATAAATGCATTGGATGCGACGGGTGGTTTATTAAAAAAGAAAAAGTATATCTTGTTCGTAATCAATCTATATACCACGAAGTTGATGGGCACGACTTGATTACGCCACCAATTGGTTATCTTTGTGGAGGATGTTTTGGAAAAGCGCAATCTACTGGCAAATTTAGAGAGGGTGAAATAAGAGATAAAGCACAGGTTAGCTAAGCACCATTAATCGACCGTTCTCTTCTTGGGGCGCCAGCAAAGCTGAGCGCCCATTTTATTTTTGGAAAATTATTGTTATAATAATCAAAGAAGACTTTGTCCTCATCTTAACCTCATCTCGCACCCGAGCGAAGCGAAGGGTGAAGAAGAGGACGAAGTCCTCGTCACCTACCCGAGCGAAGCGAAGGGTGGAAAAGAACGCAAGTTCTTTGACTCGTGAAATTCGGTATTAAAAGATTTTTAATTTTAATTCTTTCATATGTATCTTTCAATTATTATTCCAGCTTATAACGAAGAAAAAAGACTGCCCAAGACCCTTGCCGAAATTGACGGCTATTTAAGGAAACAGAATTACCCCTCGGCAGATCGTTCAGACTCTGATGAGTCTTCAGGCGTTCGTCCCGAGGACTCAGCCCCGAGGGACTCGATGAGCTCAGGGCAAGTTAATTACGAAATTATTGTTGTAAGCGACGGTTCAAAGGACAAGACGGTTGAAGTTGTTCGAGATTTGATAAAAAATATTAAAAATCTTCGGCTGATTGATGATGAAAAAAATTATGGCAAGGGCTTTGTTGTAAGAAAGGGATTATTAGAAGCAAAAGGAGAGTTCAGATTGTTTACTGACGCTGATAATTCTACCTCTATTGATCAGGTTGAAAAAATGTGGCCAGAATTTAAGAAAGGCTTTGATATTGTTATCGGCTCAAGAGATATCAAAGGGGCGATCTTAGATCCGCCTCAGCCGTGGCTAAGGCAAGTTTTTTTAGGAGAAGGTTTTAAGTTTTTCCGGAAAATAGTTATCGGCCTCTGGAACGTTGAAGATACCCAGTGCGGTTTTAAGTGTTTTACAAAGAAAGCGGCTGAAGACGTTTTACCAAAATGCAGAATTGATCGTTTTGCTTTTGACCCGGAGATTTTAATAGTTGCCAAAAAGTTAGATTACAAAATAAAGGAAGTTCCTGTTTTTTGGAAGAATGATATTAATAGCACGGTGAAATTTCAGAGTATGATAAAAATGGCAATAGATTTGTTTAAGATTAAAATAAATATCATCAAAGGAATTTATGGCTGAAAAAATAAAATTTCCTTCAGAGCTTCGTTTTGATTTGATTTCAAAAGATTGGGTAGTTATTGCCACAGGCAGAGCTAAAAGACCAGAAATGTTTAAAGCAGAGAAAAAAAAGGGCAAAGAATTACCGATAAAGAAATGCCCTTTTTGTCAAATCGGTACCCAGGAAACCCCCACTTTGATTTTTTTTCAAGAAAAAAAAATCCCTCTGGGTCAGGGAATGCCCCAAAAATGGACGACAATCGTTGTTCCCAATAAGTTTCCTGCTTTTTTACCCAATTCGCATTTAGACGAGGAAATTGAAGGAAATTTATATAAAAAAATGAACGCAGTTGGTTTCCATGAAGTAGTGATAACAAGAAATCATAGAAAATCTTTGGGCCAACTTAAGATAAAAGAAATTAAAGAAGTTATCGGCGCCTATCAAGAAAGGTATTTAGATTTAATGAAAAAGAAATTTGTAAATTATGTTTCGATTTTTCACAATCATGGAGTCGGAGCAGGAGCTTCTATTTCCCATCCTCATTCTCAGATTATTACTACCCCTTTAATTGACTCCGATTTACAAAAAGCTCTTTTGAGTTCAGAAAAGCATTTTAAAAAACACAAAAAGTGTATTTATTGCGAGATGAACGAATGGGAAAGAAAAGAAAGAAAAAGAGTTGTCTTTGAAAATGAAGATTTTTTAGCTATTTGTCCTTTTGCGTCAAAAGGGGCTTTTGAGATTATCATTTCGCCAAAAAACCACCTTCCTTATTTTGAGAGAATAAACGAGAAGGAGAAACAGCAATTAGCCGAAGCGTTTCGAGCGGCTTTAAATGGACTTTACAAAAGATTAAGAAACCCGGATTACAATTTTTATTTGCACACCTCTCCTTGCGACGAAAAAGACTATTCTTATTATCATTGGCACTGGACGATTTTGCCAAAAACAGCCACTTGGGCCGGTTTTGAAATTGGAACCAGAATGGAGATTTCAACTATTACGCCAGAAAAAGCCGCCGAATATCTTAGGGGACAATAAATGTCGCTCGGAACGAAGTTTTACGAAAGATTCGCTCGGCAGAACCGTTCGGGGAGCACGCAGTCGGCCTATTCAAAAGAAAGAAGTTTATTGCCGGCCGTGGCTGTTTCTCGTCCCGTCTTCGAAAGAAATTTTGACGATAGTTAAGAATATCGCGATTTAACAACTTTGCCCCTCCCATAAAGAGGAGCTTGGTAGGCGATGAAAACTACGTTTTCATCTTTACCTTCGCTTTCGCTATGCGAAAGCTCGGTTTATGAATAAAAAGAAAAAAGCGTTTACCTTAATTGAACTATTGGTAGTCATTGCCATTATTGGTTTGCTTGCTTCTATCATTTTGGTTTCTCTAAAAGGAACAAGGGAAAAAGCCAGAATTGCCAAAAGTTTGGATTTCAGCCAAAGGATTAATCACGCATTGGGCGCTTATGCCGTGGGTATC
>JAUSLA010000021.1 GCA_030646565.1 bacterium | reverse complement strand
TTAAAAATAAGGTCTGGCAAATGGTCGGCGGGATTTAGCATCGTTTTTTTAAGTTAAGTTTTTAAAAATATTTATAGAATATTATTCATAAACCGAGTCCCGCTTGCGGGACGAAGGTGGAAAAGAGAACGAAGTTCTCTTTGACCGGGACGAGTCAAAGAAGATAAATCTTCTTCTCCACTCTTCGCCTGCGGCTCAAGTAGGTGAAGAAGAGAGTGTAGCCCTCTTCGCCTACCGAAGGTGGAAGGAGAAGAACGAACGTTCTTCGACCTGACCGGGACGAAGGTAAATAAATTTTCAATTTAATTTTATGGACAAAAAAACAAAAATTTTTCTTTCATTGGTTATCGTTGCGATAATAGCTGCAGGGGGAATTTTTCTTTTTACAAAGACAGGCAAGGGGCCTGATAAAATGGAAGAGTTTGCCAAATGCCTGACCGAGAAAAAAGCCGTATTTTATGGAGCGTTTTGGTGTTCGCATTGCCAGAACCAAAAAACAATGTTCGGAAATTCAGAAAAATTCCTGCCTTATGTTGAATGTTCAACGCCTGACGGCAAGGGGCAGGTTTCAGCTTGTCAGGAAAAACAGATACAGGGCTATCCAACCTGGGAGTTTCAAGACGGCAGCAGAGAATCCGGAGAGGTTTCTTTAGGGGCATTGGCTGAAAAAACCGGCTGCGTTTTACAAAAATAATTTATGTCACCATTAACAAGCGCCGTAAATCAAGCTTTATCTTTGCTCACTCTCGGGTCGCAATTTTTAATTGTTGCTCTTTTTATTTTGTGTTTGCTGTCTGTAAGCGCAAGAAAAAAGATTTTTAGTTTCGCCGGAAAAAAAGCGACTTTTTTTTCGTTTATTATTGCCCTTGTGGCGACATTGGGCAGTTTGTTCTATTCGGAAATTGCAGGGTTTGAGCCGTGCAAACTATGCTGGTTCGAAAGAATTCTTATGTACCCGGAATCAATAATTTTTGGCATAGCTCTCTGGCGGAAAAGAGATGCCAGCGATTATGGCATTGCTCTTTCTTTAATCGGCATTTTTATTTCCGGCTATCACTATATTCTTCAAATAGGTATTATTCCCGCTACTTCATGCTCTGTGGTCGGATATTCCGTATCGTGCTCTAAAGTATTTTCAATGAGTTTTGGATATATTACGATTCCAATGATAGCTTTCACCGCTTTTTTATTGATTTTATTGTTGCAGATATTAAAAAAGAAAGTTCAAAAAGCTAATTCGTAAAATATAAAAACTTTTTCTGCGGCTATGCAGAATCCTATTGAAGAAATTAAAAATCGTCTTGATATTGTCGAAGTCATCGGCAGTTATATCAAGCTTCAGAAAGCCGGGGCAAATTACCGGGCTGTTTGTCCTTTTCATTCTGAAAAAAAGCCCTCGTTTTTTGTTTCGCCAGCCAGACAAATCTGGCATTGTTTTGGCGGTTGTTCGAAGGGAGGTAATGTGTTTGGATTTGTTATGGAGATTGAAGGGGTGGAGTTCGGAGACGCTCTGCGGATTTTGGCTCAAAAAGCGGGAGTTGAACTAAAAAGGCAGACAAAAGAATATTCAGAATGGAAAAGCGAAAGGGAACGACTCTATGAAATTTGCGAACTGGCAGCCAGATTTTTTGAAAAGCAGCTGGAAGAAAGCAAGGTCGGAGGGGAGGCCAAAAAATATCTTTTAGAAAGGGGCATAAAAGAAGAAAGCCTTAAGAAGTGGAGGGTTGGTTACGCCCCGGATGTCTGGCAGGGATTGTCTGATTTTTTAACTTCAAGAAGCTACCAAAAAGAAGAGGTTGAAAAGGCAGGCCTTGGCTTAACTTCAGAAAAAGGTTCTTTTTACGACAGGTTCAGGGGCAGGATTATTTTTCCAATTTTTGATATAAATTCCCAAATAATCGGCTTTGGCGGCAGGGTTTTCAAAGACAAAGACAAAGGGGAAATAGCAAAATATGTTAACACTCCCCAGACCCTGCTTTATGATAAAAGCCGGACTTTATACGGTTTGGACAAAGCTAAATTAGCCATCAGAAAACAAGACGCCTGCGTTTTGGTTGAGGGATATACCGATTTAATAATGGTTTCCCAGACAGGCAGCGAAAATGTTGTCGCCACTTCGGGCACGGCTTTGACCTCGTTTCAATTGAAAATTCTCAAGCGCTATTCGGAAAATTTGATTACCGCTTTTGATATGGATATAGCGGGAGACGCAGCCACTAAAAGAGGGATTGATCTAGCCCAGAGCCAGGGATTCAATGTGAAAGTCATTACTCTGCCCGACGGCTTTGACCCGGCGGATTTTGTCCTGAAATTCCCGGAACAATGGGAAGAAAAAATAAAGAGCGCGAAATCAATTTTGGATTTTTATTTTGAAACCACTTTCTCAAAATTCGACAGGGAGACATCCGAAGGCAAAAGAGAAATTTCAAAGATTCTCCTATCGGTTATCAAAAGAATTCCAAGTAAAATAATCCAAAACCATTGGACGGGAGAATTCGCAAAAAGATTAAGAGTTAAAGAAGAAGCGATAGAAGAAGAATTAAAAAAAATCAAAACAGAGGACGCGGTTAGTTTTGCAGAGTTAGATTCGCAAAAAGAAAAAGAATTTTCACCTAAATGCCGCAAAGATTTGCTGGAAGAAAGATTGGGTATTTTAGCGTTAAAGGCCCCGGAAAATGTTTCTTTGTTGTTTTTAAAAGAGCCGGAACCCGGCATGGGCTTTGCCGATTTGGTAAGCGCGGCCGAAGTTAGGGAAATTTTATTAAACTTAAAAGAAAATCCCAAATTTGATTTTAGCCGTGTTCCCATCAGCTCAACAGTCTTTTTTAATAGTTTATCTTTGGGCGCTGATATTGAAGAGATTGAGGAAAAGGATTTGCTGCCGGAAATGGGGAAATGCTGGAGAGGAATTCAGCTTTTGGAAATAAAAGATAAATTAGGCAAGATTTCAGAATGTATTAGAATGGCCGAGACAGAAAAGAATCTTGAAAAAATTGAAAAATTTATAAAAGAATTTAATTCATACTCCAAAACGATTTGCGATTTGGAAGAAATATAAAATGGCAAAAAAAACTAAAAAAGAGAAAAAGAGAACCGTAAAAAAAATGGCAAAAAAGCAAAAAGCCAAGAAGAAGGCGAAGGTTAAGCCTAAAAAGAATGTCCTGAAAAAAAAGGCAAAGCAAATAAAAACAAAAAAAAGAAAAGGGGCCGTTCTCGGCCGGCCAAAAAAAGTTTTCTTGCCTGAAAAGTTTCAACAGCTTCTTTCAACAGGGAGAGAAAGGGGATTTGTCACTTATTCTGAAATTTTATATTTTTTTCCGGAAGTAGAAAGAGATGTTACGGGTCTGGAAAAACTTTACGAGGATTTGGACAAGGAAGGAATTGAGGTAAAAGAAGCCAAAGAATTTCTTACGATTGAAGAAAAAGTAAAGAAAAAAACCGGCGGAGAAGGCGCGATAGACCCTGTTCAAATGTATCTTAAAGAAATAGGCAGGATAAATTTTGTAACAGCCGCTGAAGAAAAAGAATTGGCAAAAAGCATTGAAAAAGGGGACTTGGAGGCAAAAAAGAAGCTGGCTAAGGCAAATTTGCGGCTGGTGGTTTCTATTGCCAAGAGATATGTTGGCCGTTCTCCCAATTTAACAATGCTCGACTTGATTCAGGAGGGGAATCTCGGGCTTTTCCGCGCGGTTGAGAAATTTGACTGGAGGAGGGGTTATAAGTTTTCAACTTACGCCACTTGGTGGATAAGGCAGGCGATAACTCGCGCTTTGGCTGACCAGTCCAGAACTATCAGGATTCCCGTTCATATGGTGGAGACCATTTCAAAATACTCTCAAGTGAGACGTAGGCTTTTGCAGGACTTAGGAAGAGAGCCATTGCCCGAAGAAATCGCGGCCGAAATGGGCATTGAAACAGAAAAGGTGTATCACATTATGAAAATTTCCCAGGAAATAATTTCTTTGGAAACGCCGGTTGGCGAGGGCGATGAAGATTCTGTTCTGGCTGAATTTGTTGAAGATGAAAAAACCGCCCCGCCTTCTTTGGAGGCGGCCAGAAAACTGCTGAAAGACCGGCTAAAAGAAATCTTGGCTGATTTGACGCCCAGAGAACAAAAGATTTTAGCAATGAGGTTTGGCTTGGAAGACGGGGTAACCCACACATTAGAAGAGGTGGGTAATGAATTTGCCGTAACCCGGGAAAGAATCCGTCAGATTGAAGCCAAAGCCTTAGAAAAAATAAGAGACCATAAGAGTTTGAAGAAGTTGAAAGGATACTAATAAATTTCTAATATCTAATTTCTAATCTTGAAAATTTTTTGGTTTTGAGTATAATTTAATTGCAATCCGGAGTAGCTCAATGGTAGAGCGGCTCGCTGTGGACACTTTTATCTTTCTATTGTGTTAAAATTAATTTAATGAAGGATAAAAGAACCTATGCCGATCGTCGCGAGGAATTAATCCGAGCGGTGGCAAAAAGAAGGCGTAAAATAAAAACATTGGCTATTGAATATAGAGGAGGCCAGTGCCAGATTTGCGGCTATAATAAATACCAAGGCGCATTAGATCTACATCATATAAACGGCAAGAAGGAATTCGGTATAGCGGATAAAGGCTATACGCGTTCTTGGAAAAAAATTAAAGCCGAATTAGATAAATGTATTTTAGTTTGCGCTAATTGTCATCGCGAAATCGAAGGCGGCATTACGCAGCTTTCCCGAGAAATCGGGATTGAAAAACGAGGTGAAATCGGGGAAACCCCATTATTTGAGGGCAATCCCGAGCCAAGTCTCGCTAAAAGCGGGAAAGGCGTAGAGACTATCTCGAAAGAGAGTACCCCAAGCATAAGCCATAAGCAAGGGGGAAGCGCCTCGCATCCCACCTAGAGGGATGATGATATAGTCCACCCCTTTGAGTAATCTTAGGATAAGTGTAACGAGATGGTTGTAGGTTCGAATCCTACCTCCGGAGCAAGGTTGGACAGACCGAGGTAAAAACCTCGGTTTTGTCTTTATTTACCTCTATTTTTGCAGGTTCGAACGCCCCGTTTTTTGTCTTTACCTCAAGTAGGCCGTTAATGATGATGGAAATCAGTTTTTTGCATAGTACCGTGATTTAACTATGCATCTTGGGTAAAAAGTACCGATTTTGTCCACTACAGTGATCCAGCTGGACAAAATGTCGGTTTATGGACTGGAAATAACCTTTAAGCTCACTTTTCCAGTACGCTTTTCCGATATGAGACACTTTTGTCATACTGCTGAAACGCAGAGTAGACGATATATCTAAAGACGTGAAAATGTAAGAAAAAAGAGAGATTTTCACGATTACAGTTGACAAAAGCGTGAAAAAGACTATACTTACCTTATATGGCAAAAACATCTGCAGTATTTAGTAAAATCAACTCACTTAGGGAGAGATACTACAAAACATCAATAGGAAAAGATGCGCTTATTAAGATTATAAGCGAAGCGGAAATCGCAGATCAGGTATACAACTCGAACGCTATCGAGAACAGTACACTGAGTCTTGAAGAGACAGAAAAGATACTTCTCCAGATCGATCTCGATCGATATATTTCTGAACGAGAAATATTTGAAACAAAAAATCTTGCTCGAGTTGTATCCTATATAGACAAAAGAGCGAAAGAACAAGAGCTCGGCTTTGATGTTATCTTGTCACTCCACAAAATGCTCATGTCGAATATCCGCGATGAAATCGCCGGAAGATTTCGCAAAGATGATGAGTATGTCCGTGTCGGGAGTCATATTGCTCCCGCTCCAAAAGAAATTAACGGAAGCCTTGAGAAAATGTTTTCAGAATACAATGCCGCAAGTCATGAAAATATTATCAAGCGTATCGCACGGCTACATCTCGCTTTTGAATATCTCCATCCCTTTAATGATGGAAATGGCCGTATTGGACGAGTCATTAATAACTACCTGCTCATACGAGAAGGCTTCGTGCCGATAAACATTAAGTTCATCGATAGAAAGAAATACTACGATGCTTTCAAAGAATTTGATGAAAA
>JAUSLA010000020.1 GCA_030646565.1 bacterium | reverse complement strand
TGGCTCAAAGGCAGTATCTTTACAGGTGACAGATTCTGACAGTTATATTTGCTCTATCTCTAAAAATGTTAACGTGGGGTCGTCTCTTCCATTTCCCAATTGGCGGGAAATTCTGCCATTTTAGACACCGAGTCCCTCCTGCGGTCGGGACGAGTCGAAGAACATTCGTGTTCTTCTCTCCACCCGTCGCCTGTCGGCTCGGGTAGGCGATGAGCCCCGCTCTACGGGACTCATCTTCACCCTTCGCTTCGCTCGGGTAGGCGATGAGCCCCGCTCTACGGGACTCATCTTCACCCTTCGCTTCGCTCGGGTAGGCGATGAGCCCCGCTCTACGGGACTCATCTTTACCCTTCGTCCGCCTTTGGCGGACTCGGGTGCTTGTTTTTTTTCAGACGTTTGTTATAGTTGAAGAATGAGTTCGCCTTTGGCGAACGAAATTGAAGACGAGAACGTAGTTCTCGTCGCCTACAGCATGGCTGTTCCAAAGCAAAGACACACTAAATCCAGAAGAAACAAACGAAGGGCAAATATTTTTTTGAAAAGTCCTGTTTTAACGGTTTGCAAAAAATGCGGCAAGCCGGTTTTGCCGCACATAGTTTGTTTAAATTGCGGTTATTATAAAGGAGTAGAAGTTATTGACGTTTTGAAAAAACTTACTAAAAAAGAAAAGAAAGCAAAACAGCAGGAAATGAAAGCCCAACAGGCAGAAGGGGGAACAGAAAAAGAAAAATCTTTGAGCTGGGAAGGACTGTCAAAGAGATAATTTCTAATTTCTAAATAATTTTCAATGAATTTTCAATTCATTTCAACCTTCAATTAATCTTCGATTAACTTCGGTTTTTAATGATTAAATTTTTAAACATTTAAAAATTAGAATATTACTTAAAAATTAATAATTGAAAATTTAGTTATGGCGTCAAGACATTTGTCTAGAAGTATTGCTATGCAAAGTTTGTACGAGTGGGATTTTTCTGAAAAGAAGGCGAATTTAGAAAAGATTATTGAAAAAAATATTAAAGAATTCGGTCCCGGCTTAGAGGATACGAGCCTAGCTTGGCAAATAGTGACGGGCGTAGTAAAATATCTTGCCGAGCTTGATAAAATCATTGAGAAGGCGGCCCCGGAATGGCCTCTTAGCCAAATTACAATTGTTGATAGGAATGTTTTAAGAATCGGTCTTTTTGAGCTAATATACTCCGACAAAGAAGAGGTTCCGCCTAAGGTGGCGATTAACGAGGCAATTGAACTGGCAAAGTCTTTTGGAGGAGAAAGTTCCGGAAGATTTGTCAATGGAGTTTTGGGAACAGTTTACAAAGAATTAGAAAAAAAATAGCGATGAAGCGAAGAAGAGTCAAAGAACACATTCGTGTTCTTTGACCGAGCTTTCGCGTAGCGAAAGTGAAGGTTTAAGAAGAGAACGCAGTTCTCTTCGCCTCCACCATTCGTCCCGCCTTACGGGACTCGGTCAAAGAGAACTTCGTTCTCTTTTCCATCTTCGTTTTTACTGCGTAAAAACTCGATGATAGACTTTACGACACTTGAAAAGAAATTTAATTTTAATTTCAAAAATAAAGAGCTTTTAACGCAGGCCTTCTGTCATCGTTCTTATTTGAACGAAAAGCCGAACTTTAATTTGGAGAATAACGAGAGATTAGAGTTTTTAGGAGATGCCGTTTTAGAGCTGATTGTTACTGAAGAACTTTATCAAAAATATCCAAAAAAGCCGGAAGGGGAGCTTACAAACTGGCGGGCGGCTTTAGTTAATGCTAAAATGCTTGGAGACTTAGCCAGGGAGATTGGACTTAATGATTATTTATTGCTTTCAAAAGGAGAATCAAAAGAAATGGGCAAAGCCAGGCAGTATATTCTGGCTAATACTTTTGAGGCTTTAATAGGATCGATTTATTTGGATCAAGGTTATAAGGTTTGCGAAGATTTTATTAAAAAATATTTAATAAAGAAATTGCCGGAAATTATCAAAAAAGAACTTTTCAGAGACGCCAAATCCAGTTTTCAGGAAGAGGCGCAAGAAAGAGAGGGGATTACTCCCACATATAGGGTCTTAAAAGAATCTGGACCGGATCACGCTAAAAATTTTGTAATCGGCGTGTTTCTGAATAGCGAGCTCGTGGCTCAAGGCGAGGGCTCCTCAAAACAGGAAGCAGAAGAGCAAGCCGCTAAAAACGGGTTGGAAGCAAAGAGTTGGTGAATCACTCGATTTCGCCTTAATTCGTAATTCATAGGGAAAAAATATGTTAGTGATTCGTTTTTTTAGAGTAGGTAAAAAAAATCAGCCGCATTTTAAGATTGTGGTTACTGAAAAAAGCAAACCTCCAAGAGCAGGTAGATTTGTGGAGGAGGTCGGTTTTTACAATCCAATAAAAAAAGAAAAAGGTTTAAAATCGGATAGAATAAAATACTGGCTTTCGGTGGGAGCCAAGCCCTCTGCCACAGTTTATAATTTATTAATCACAGAAAAAATTATTGAAGGAAAGAAAATTCCGAAACACAAAAAAATTAAAGTAGTAGAAGGAATCGAAAAAACAGCAGAAGCAAAACCAGCCATTGAACAGCCAGCGAAAAAAGAAAAAACAGAAGTGCCAGCTGTTGAAAATAAAGAAGAAGAAATAGCTACGGAGTCTCTTGCTGAAAAGCCAGTAGAATCAGTAAAACAGGAAGCCGAACCGGCTTCTGAATAGAGAAATTAGCCCTCTTTTTGCCCGCTATTGACAAATTATACAGATATGCTATACTAATGGCAAGAGGAGAGAG
>JAUSLA010000014.1 GCA_030646565.1 bacterium | reverse complement strand
TTCTGATATTTTTCATCGCAGTAAAAAAGCAAACATCCCCCGCCCCCAGAACCAAGAATTTTTCCTCCCAAAGCTCCTGCTTTCCTTGCTTTTTCGTAATAATCGTCAATTGCCGGATTTGTGATGCCGTTTGCCAATTTTTGCTTTAACATCCAGCCCTGATGTAAAATATTACCGAAATTGTCAAGATTGTCCTGCTCCAATGAACGTTTTAATTCTTTGGCAAAATCCACCATCTTGTCTAAATTCTGAAGATTATTTTCGGTATTCTTATTTTGCTCTGATAAAACATTATCGGTTGAAATGGCTTTAAGCCCGGTATAAAACATCAAAAGATTTTTCTTTAATTTCTCTTTTGTTTCTTGTTTGCAGATTATGGGATTAACAAAAACGCTTCCGTCTTTGTTAAATTGAATGTAATTAAAACCGCCGAAAGCCGCCGCATACTGATCTTGCTTTCCAATAGGCCTTGATAACTTCTCTATTTCAATTTCGCAGGCTTTTTTGGCTAATTTTTCAGCAGAAACATGTTCTCCTTTCAAGGCGTGCAAAGCGTTTAACGTACCCACAATCAAACTACTGGAAGATCCAAGACCCAACGCCTCTTGAGCCGGCAGCATATCTGACATATAAACAATATCCACTCCTTTGGTAACACCTGTTGTTTTCAGCGCTTCTCTGACCAAATCATGCTCAATGTCATCAACTTTATCCACAACTTCAATTTTGGAATAGCCAACCCTTAATCGGTCGTCAAATTTCTTGTTGACTGTTATATATACGTATTTATCTATTGCAGTACTAACAACAGCCCCTATATTTCTTTGATAATAGGATTTTAAATCTGTTCCTCCACCCGCGAAACTTATTCTTAATGGCGTTTTGCTAATAATCATACTTTATAAAAATTTTTTAATAATGAGGGCATTTTGCCAAGGGTGACACTTCGCAAATAATGTAACGAGGCAACAAGTTTCAGAGTAAACTTCGGAGGTCTGTTGGTATGATTCCCGAGCAAAACGAGGGACAACAGACCGAGAAATTAGACCCCAAAATCTCGCTGGGATTTTGAGGGTCGGTACTCTGAAACTTGTTGCCGAGCGACTAATAGTATTCCCAGTTTTTATCTTTTTCCGAAAGAAAGGGTTTTTTTATGGGCCATTTTATTTTGAAAGCAGGATCGTCCCATCTTATGCCAGTATAATATTCCGGCGTGTAATATTCTGACATATAGTAAAGAATTTCACATTTATCGGTTAAAGTCTGAATGCCCACGCAACAACCTTTCGGCACAAGAATCATATTTTTGTTTTTTTCCCCTATTCTGAAAGAAAGCCATTTGCCGAAAGACGAAGAATTGCGCCTCAAATCAAGCACTACAACGTAAATCTTTCCCCTAAGGCAATACATTATCTTATCTTCTTGATAGGGGGGAGTTTGATAATGAAGCCCTCTGATGGTACCTCTTTTTCTTGTAAACGATCTGTTGGCCTGAACAACGTCAAAATGAATTCCGGCATCTTTATTTTCTTTCTTGCAAAAAGCCCTGAAGAAATATCCTCTCTTGTCTTTTTTGAGTTCCGGCTCAATTATATAAACGTCTTTAATTTTGGTTTTTTTGAATTTCATAACCCTATAAATTACTAACCCTACGAATTACGAATATGTACGAATATACGAATAATAGTCGAAGCAACAGGTTTCAAAGTAAAGTATTAAGCGAGACCGCCTTGATAAAGGGTGCGCTTCGCAGTCCCGCCCCCTTTTTATTTTGATTGTCCTGTTTTCTTTCAGAGGCGGGACGAGAAACAGCCACGGCCGGCAATAAACTTCTTTCTTCTAAATAGGCCGATGGCGTGCTCCCTGAAGCAAGGCGGCCGAGCGATTCGTACAAGTTGCCCGAGTGACTATTGCTAAATATCATATTGTTTCTTTAATATAAGGTTTGTTAGGCAAGGGTACTATTACTCCTCCTCTGTAATCAAATTTATTCTTCAAAATATCCATTATTTCCCGGGCAAAATTCCAAGCCAGAATAAATACATAATCAGGCTTCATTTTCATTGCCGTTTCCGGAGTTTCTATAAGAATGTGGGAGCCCGCTGTAAAAAGCTTCTGCTTTAGAGGGTTTTGGTCGGCAATTATAGAAATTAAATCAGAATTAATTCCGCAGAAATTCAACAAGGTTGAGCTCCTGGCAGAAGCGCCGTAGCCCACAATCCTTTTTCCTTCTTGTTTGGCCTTTTGAAGAATATCCGATAATTTTTCTCTGTGCAAAAATGATTTTTTGGCAAAATCCTGCCATCTGTCCAATGCGTTTATTTTATTAATTTCTTCTTGGTCTCTGTACCATTGAACTATCTGTTTTTCTTTTATTTTTTCTCTTTTTGCGTAAACAATAATGGAACCCCCGCTTATCGGGCTCAAGGTTATATCAAAGACAAAAAGTCCAAAATCATTTAGCAATCTTTCAAGGGTATTCAACGTAAAATAACATAAATGTTCGTGATAAATAGAATCGTAATGGAGCTCGTCAAGAATTTTTTTTGCATAATGAACCTCTATTGCCAAAGTGCCTTCCATATCCAGACACATCTGCAAACCTTCAACAAAATCCCGGGTATTGGCAACGTGAGGCAAAACGTTTCTGGCAAAAATGATTTTGGCAAACCCATTTTCCTCTAAAATCTTTTCAGCCGCTTCTCTGCCAAAAAAAGCGCATTTTGTCGGAACGCCCTCTGCAACTGCCATATCAACAATATTTTGCGCCGGATCTATTCCCAAAACCTTATACCCTTTTTTGATAAAAGGGACTAAAAATGTGCCGTCGTTGCTGGCTACCTCCAAGACATATCCGTCTTTTGGATTATTTGTCCTATTAATTAGTTCCTGGCAGAAAACTTCAGAAAATTTTTGCGCTGTTTTTGAGGTGGCCGTCACCCAAACATATTCTGAAAATAGTTCTTTAGGGTTTATAGTTTCGTTCAACTGAACCAAATTGCAGTCCTGACACCAGCTCAAAGAAAGAGGATAAAAATTCTCTTTTTGGCTAGGACTCTTTAAAAGGGAATTTGCCGCTGGCTGCTTGCCCAAATCAAAAAATGGCACAATATTTACACCCTTACAAACTCTGCAGTTTTGAATTATTTCCATAAACGAGTCCCGTGAAACGGGACGAAGTTTGAAGATGAAAACGCAGTTTTCATCGCCCTAATTATAATTTTACTTTGTAGAAACAATCCCTAATATCCATATATTCGCTCATTTTCCTTAAAGTAACGTTTTTATTCGGATGATTATACTGCTTCAAAAGAATTTGAAGGGACTTTTTCTGCGCTTCTGGCAAAAAATAAAGAAATATGGTCTTTTCTGATTGATAAAGCCCGTCTAATTTCTCTTGGTAGCAGGAACCGCGCCACCTGAGAATATCATAGTTAAATTTAATACTCCTTTCTTTTGGAATGTCCTCCCACTCCTTGTTGAAATCAATAATGGCCGAAGATAAAAAACTCAAAATCTCATTGATAATTAATTTTTTGGAATTAGCAAGCGATGAATAATTTACGGCAGTATTATATAAATATTTTTCAAAATCATCTTTAACTCCCAACACAACCTTGAATATGTATTTACTGTTCATTTTGCCAAAGTTTCCCTCTTCCAGCCACCTGAAGTTTTCTGGCCGGCTATAATGCTCACGGACTGCTTCTGGCGAGTCAAACCATTCGGCTTTTGCTTCTTGCTTGAATTGCTGAAATATTTCTTTAATTTTCTCCGGTGTATCGGAATTTTCTACATTTTCAATTAATCGAACCATATAGTCCAAAGGATTAATGCCTAATGACTGCAGGTATTTAAGTAAATCATAATAAAACCTATAATTCCATAAAAACTGAATTAACCAGTGGACCGGCCGGAAATACAATATTTCCTCTTCTGACATTGTTTCCAATTTTCTAATTCCTTCCTCTGTCTCAAAGGAAACAATTTCGCCGTATTTACCGAAAGCATTATCAACCAATCTAAATTTCGTCTCGCATTTTAATTCCCCTGATTTTCTCTGATTAGACATTTCTGAACCTTCCAAAATGAAACAATTATAGCAGGTAATATAAGAAACGTTCAAATCAAACAGTTTTCTTAGAGATTCTAAATGGCTTTGCTTTGTTTCTCCGGGCAAAGCTAAAATAATCTCTGTCCCCGAAATACCGCCCTCTTGGTTGATTTTATTTATGATGTCTTTAAAAATCTCTGCGCTGACATTCTGTCTTTTGATATTTTTAAGAACTACCTCGTCTAATGACTGCAAAGAAATAATCAAATTAATATTTTTTAGAATTTTGGCGATTTCAAAAATTTTTGGCTGATTTTTAGCCCAATTCATACTCACTCTCCGAGGGTAGCCGGTTTCCTGGATTAATTGAGCGATATGTTTGGATATCTCTATGTCTCTCTCAAGGATGCCGAAATTAGAATCAGCGAATATTAAAATATTTGTCTTTTTGACTTTGTGAGCTATATAGGTTAATTCTTGCTTCGCTCTTTCTATATTAAAAAAATTAATTTGATTGTAGGAAGAAAAACCCTGGCAGCAATAAGTGCACCTGTAAGGGCATCCCCGGTTTGTTTCTACGATTGGTATCAAATTCATTTCAAAAAATTTATCAAGCACGCCTGTTAAGTAAGGCGATGGCACCGATTCTAAATCCTTAATTCTTGGAATAAGATCTCCCTGAACGGCAATGTCTTTTTCTTTGTCATAAAAAACAACTCCGTCTATTGGTTCGGCTTTCAGGATTGATAAATCATTTCCCTTTTCCAATACTTTTTTCAGAATATTTAGAAGAGCAATTTCTCCCTGATAAATCACATAAAAATCCGCTGACGGGTGATTTGAAAAAAATCTTTTATACGCTTCCTGAGTATAATCAATGTTTGGTCCGCCAAAAACCACAATTGTTTGAGGAGATTTACTTTTAATCCAATCTGACATTTTTTTGTTTAAGTCGGCGCTCCAAATGTAATTACTAAAACCAACTATATCGCACTTTTCTTTTTCAAATTCATCCATAAAATCTTTAGGGTATTTGAACAACTCAATCTCGACTTCGTTTACCAGAAACTTTTTGGCATAAACTGAAAGATACCCTATATTTAAAGGAAACATATAAGAACCTACTCCAGAATAGTTGTGAACCAAATCGCACAAATAGATTTTAATTGGTTTTGCCATAAAAATTAATTATTCTCTTCTGAGCTAATTTTAAGACAAGGAAAGTGGCAAGATAAACTAATATCCCAATAATAATTGAAATAAAAATATTAAGATAATAAACCTGGGGCCGAGAAATAACGAAAGACATCGCAGCCCCAGAAATCATTATTGTTGCCAAAAAAATCAAAAATCTCAAATCGGGAAATCTGATTGACGTAAATTTTAAAGTAAAAATAAATAACAAAAAGAAGATTAAAAGCTGAGTGACGCAGCTGGCGAAGGCCGCCCCGTAAAAACTGTATTTTGGAATCAAA
>JAUSLA010000005.1 GCA_030646565.1 bacterium | reverse complement strand
GTGGCGTTCTTGGCAATAAGTATTTCATCTGTTGGACCAACTTGTTCCAGTATGGCTGTTGTGGTGGCAGAGGTGTAGGCGTGCAAAAGAGCTGAAGGCGTTGTCGTCCCAATGCCGACGTTGCCTTCTATTGTTATGTTTCCTGACCCTCTGAAAACTACTCCACCAGTATTTGTTGTTTCGCCAAAGTAGAAACTCGCTCCTGAAGTTACCCTTTCAAATATACCGGCCACGCTACCACTGGTTCCGCCCATGTAGATTAATGGGTACGCATCAGGAGTACCTCCTCCTACGGTTTGTATAGTAAACCTAGCAGTCTGTCCATTCGAGCGAATATCTAAAGCTCCTAGTGGCCCCGTCGTTCCAATCCCAACATTTCCTTCCGTAGTAACGCTCAATATGGACGCAGAACTTGTGCCGATGTTAAAGATGCCAGAAGCGGTTGTCGTGCCAATAGCTAAACTGCCTTCGGTGTTGATGTTAAAGAATGATTCGGTGGTAGTTCCTATTGTAAATACTCCTGATGCCGTTGTGGTTCCCACTGCTACAGCTCCGTTTGCTTGGTCAACGTAGAAGTATGAGCCAGAGGTAAGATTGCCTGCGTTGTCTATGGTAAGCACTGTTCCTGTGGCGTTCTTGGCAAGAAGTATTTCATCTGTGGGACCAACTTGTTCAAGTATGGCTGTTGTAGTGGCAGAGGTGTAAACGTGGAGAATCGCGGATGGCGTCGTGGTCCCGATGCCAATTCCTGTGTAGGTTGAAGAAGCATACAAAGAAGTTCCTGAAATTATCCAAGGCATATCATATCCAGTTGCCAAGCCTGCAGCAATATCCCAAGCAGAAGTAGAAGCCGATGCCCATGGCACATAATCGGTGGAACTGGCTATTCTGTTATTTATTTCTTGTTCCCAGCCAGTAGAGCTGGCTGTTACAATACCTTCGGCAATATCCCAGGCAGAAGAAGAAGCGACTGATATGTTGGCTCCAACAATGTTTCCAGTGGCAGTTAAGTTACCTGTCATTGTTATATGTCCTGTGTTATCAATTGTAAGAACTGTTCCTGTGGCGTTCTTGGCAAGCAGTATTTCGTCTGTTGGGCCTGCTTGTTCCAGTATGGCTGTTGTTGTGGCAGAGGTATATGCGTGAAGAATGGCTGACGGTGTTGTCGTCCCGATGCCGACGTTGCCTTCAGAGCTGATATAAAAATTAGATGAGGTTCCCATTGTTATCGTTGACCCTTTTATTACAACCGAAAGTCCGGCTCGGTTTATTACTATATCGTCAGTGTTATAACCAACTCCTGCTTGAGATAATACATCGTTTACATTTAACCTATAAGCAGCACTAGCCAAAGCAAACTGCGAAGGGATATTAACGCTTCCATACACATCTAATGGATATGCAGGGGCAGATGATGTCCCAATCCCGACGTTGCCTTCGGTTGTGATGTTAAATATGGAAGCAGAAGATGTGCCGATGTTAAAGATGCCAGAGGCTGTTGTCGTGCCTATGGCTAAACTTCCCTCCGTGTTGATGTTGAAGAATGACTCTGTTGTTGTGCCTATTGTAAATACGCCGGACGCAGTTGTTGTCCCCACCGCCACTCCGCCATTGGCTTGGTCAACGTAGAAGTATGAGCCAGAGGTCAGGTTGCCTGCGTTGTCAATAGTAAGGACTGTGCCCGTGGCGTTCTTGGCAAGAAGTATTTCATCTGTCGGGCCTACTTGTTCCAATATCGCTGTTGTGGTGGCAGAAGTGTATGCGTGGAGAATGGCTGAAGGCGTTGTCGTCCCTATGCCGACGTTGCCAGAGGTTACTTGAAAAGTCATTACATCTTGTCCAACCCATATTCTTGCATCATTGGAATTACTCGGACGATAAAAAGCGCCTTTTAGTGCTCCATCGGCGCCTACATAATAGGCAGCCTGTGTGTTACTTGGAGAGTCCAAAAGCATTTCGGCACTACTTCCTGAAGTGGTTTTAAGATGTAAATTTTTAGCTGGGCTCGTCGTCCCAATACCGACGTAGCCTTCCGTAGTAACAGTGAATATAGAATCAGAACTTGTGCCGATATTAAAGATGCCAGAAGCTGTTGTCGTGCCTATAGCTAAATTGCCTTCTGTGTTGATGTTGAAGAAAGATTCAGTGGTAGTTCCTATTGTAAACACTCCTGATGCCGTAGTAGTCCCCACTGCCACAGCTTGGTTGGCTTGGTCAACATAGAAGTATGAACCAGATGTCAGATTGCCCGCGTTGTCTATGGTTAGCACTGTGCCCGTGGCGTTCTTGGCTTCCAAAATATACTCTGTTCCGACTTGTTCAAGAATTGTGGTTGTGGCACTGGAAGTATAAACGTGTAACGCGGCTATTGGAGTTGTTGTCCCGATGCCCACGTTGCCGCTTGTTGAAATTTGACCATTTAACGTTATGTTTGTGCCATCGTCACTAATGTAGCGGGTGAGCTGATTCCCCACATAAAGTCCTGTTGCGCTCAAATACCCAACGGGCGTAGAAATGCCTACGTGTATGAACTTCAATCGGCCAGCCGTTGACTGAATATCATAGGGATATCCTGCTGTATCATCTAAGCGTAAGTTTGCATTTGCATAAGACGCTTGAAGCCCACCAAAGGTTGAAGAGATTAGCCCTGTTACTTCCAACTTTGTCCCAGGATTCGTTCTCCCAATTCCGACATTGCCTTCGGTTGATATTGTCAAAATAGAGGCGGAGGAAGTGCCGACATTGAAGATACCGGAGCTTGTTGTGGTTCCTACTGCCACAGCCTGGTTGGCTTGATCTACATAAAAGTATGAGCCAGAGGTTAGATTGCCTGCGTTGTCTATAGTGAGGACAGTTCCTGTGGCGTTCTTGGCAATAAGTATTTCATCTGTTGGGCCAACTTGCTCAAGTATTGCTGTGGTGGTGGCAGAAGTGTAGGCGTGAAGTATCGCCGATGGAGTAGTGGTGCCGATGCCAATTCCTGTGTAGGTAGAAGAAGCATATAAAGAAGTGCCTGAGATTATCCAAGGCATATCATAGCCGCTTGCCCAACCCGAAGCTATGTCCCAGGCAGATGTGGATGCAGAAGCCCAAGGCACATAATCAGTAGAGCTGGCTATTCTGTTGTTTATTTCTTGTTCCCAGCCCGTGGAACTTGCAGTAACTATTCCTTCGGCGATATCCCAGGCAGAAGTAGAAGCCACTGATATGTTGGCTCCGACAATGTTTCCTGTGGCAGTAAGATTTCCTGTCATTGTTATATGTCCCGTGTTGTCTATCGCAAAAACAGAACCTGTTGCGTTTTGGAAATCTGCAATCCCTCCCGTCATTTGTTGAATCACGCTTAATCCGTAAGCAGTTGAAGAAGCTACTACATCTAAAACAGCTGAAGGCGTTGTTGTCCCGATGCCGACGTTGCCCTTCAATGCCGTAGTAACGATAGAATCATTTCCCAGAACAACGGTGTTTGCTCCAATTCCTTTGGCGCTTGCGCCAATAACTATGCTGTTGCTGTCTGAATCATTGAAGCCCATTGCGTTATAGCCGATATAAACGGAATTGTTGGCCGTTGTCAAAGCTGTTGCTCCATCGGCTTGATAATTACCGGCACTCACTCCCACTGCGGAGTTGTAGTTGCCGGTGGTGTTGGAGGAGAGGGCATTCACTCCCATTGCGGAGTTCTGGTAGCCGGTGGTGTTGGATAAGAGGGCATTCCCTCCCATTGCGGCGTTGTAGTAGCCGGTGGTGTTGGAGGAGAGGGCACTCACTCCCATTACGGAATTGTTGTAGCCAGTGGTGTTGGAAAGACCCGCTTGATACCCTATAAAACTATTATAATCCCCCGCATTCACATTCCCCGCTTGATAGCCAAGAGATGTTGAAAACAAAGTGTTATTGAAATTAACCAGTCCTGCCACCTGGAGAAGATTATTCGGCCCCGTTGTCCCGATGCCGACGTTGCCCTCGGTAGTTATATTAAATATGGAATCGCTTGAGGTGCCGATGGTGAAGATACCCAAAGGCGAAGTAGTGCCAAACGCAACATAGCCTTCTGTTGTGATATTCATCATCGGATCTGTTGTTGTGCCAACAGTGAACACCCCTGACGCTGTTGTAGTTCCTACTGCCACTGCTTGATTAGCTTGGTCCACATAGAAGTATGAGCCAGAGGTAAGGTTGCCTGCGTTGTCTATGGTGAGGACAGAACCTGTTGCGTTTTGGATGTCTAAGATTGAGCCGGTTCCGTCTTGTTCAAACAGAAAAGCTGTGACTGTGTCCGCAGAGTAAGCGTTGAAAGTTGCTGATGGAGTTGACGTGCCAATGCCCACATATCCGTAATTTGTAACATTGAAAATATCTGTTGAAGTGGCGATTGAAAATAAATTTGATGGGCTTGTCGTGCCAATGCCGACTCGATGATTAGTAGAATCAACATACAAAGTGCTTGTGTCAACAATTAAATCGCCGACAATTGTAGTGGTGGCGTAAGAAACCGAGCCGCCGACAACGTTTCCCAAAGAATCAATATAAAAAACGCTTGAGCCGTCTGTTGTAAAATCCAAAAATCTGCCGTCAAAAGATGTGGTGGCATTGATTCCTAAATATGTTGAGCTGGCAGGCGTCCAGGAAGTGCCGAGAGCTTTAATGATAAATGATGGCGTGGTGGAAGCGTCAACAGCTAAGGTGGCGTACCCGCCATCAGCTATGGAAAAAACAACATTATCGCCGTCTTTGAAATCAATAATATTGCCCAAACCATTTTGAGTAACAGTAAGCATTGTAAGCGTGTCGCTGGAGCCGGTAATTGTTTGGGCAGAGCCGAGGCTAACACTGCCCCCTAAACTTATGCTGGTTCCGCTAATCGTTACTGTGCCAGCGGAAGAAATGACAATGTTGCCTGAACCGGATGTTTGCAAAGTGACTTGTCCGTTTTCGGCATAAAGCTTTGTTAAGTTGGCTTGCTGGCTTACCGGCTGGACAGAGGAAGGAGAAGATATAAAACCGGTTGGCCGGCGATTCATTTCAAGCTGAAGATTACTAATCTGAAGCGCCTGTTGGGCGATATTGCCTGTTTGTAAAGAAAGCTGGCTCTCAATATCAAACAATGCTTCAGGCCCAACTTTGGTAATTATCGTTTGCTTAAAGGTTTCTTTTGTTATTTCTTTTATCGGCTCAACTTGGATGATTCTGCTTACTTCTTTAATTATTTCTCTTGCCACCACTCCCCCTTCTTTTATGTTTTGAATCTCTTCTTGAAGCTGTTCCAATTTTTCTTTTGTTTCTTTGTCTTGGACCGCCGTTTTTTCCGGGCTGACGATTCTCCAAGGGCCGCTTACAAACTGATATGTTTTAACAAACGGAGAAGTTATTGCCCGATATCCGTTTTGCAAAATGTTTTGAACGCCTCGGGACAATTGAACTATTTCCTTATCCAGAGAGCTAAGTTTCTTTTCCGCCAAGCTATTCAGGGAGCTAAGCTCCTTTTTCAGCAGTTGATTAGCGCCGTTATACCTTTCTGCCGTAATGTCCGAAACCTCCTGAATCATTACGAGGCCAAGCCTCCCGGCATCCCTCCCGGCATCCAAAATTTTTCCTTCAAAGGAGACAAGCTCCTTTTCAACGAAATCATTGGCAGAAGAATAATTCCGCGCTATAACAGAGGGCTGTCTCGCCAGCCAATCGCCGTATCCTGCCAATATTTCTATTGATGTTTCTATATTGATTTTTCCGATGTCAGCAAGTTGACTACCTCCAGACGAAATCGTATTTTGGATATTGTCGGCGCTTGAAACAATTGCGCTTGAAACAATTCCTGACGCATTATTGACAATAACGTCTCCAGCCGAACCTATTGTTGAAACAATCTCTCCTACCGCATTAATAATTTCGTCGCCCGCTGACCCTACCGTTCCTACTATATATGTAAGCGATGAGAACGAAGTTCTCATTTTCACTTTTGCTTTTATAATCAAAGAAAATTCTTTCTTTTCCACCTTCGGTAATGAAAGCTCGGTATAAGAAGAAATATCCTCCGTTAATTTTGATATTTGATATTTTATATTTGATATTTTATTTGCCACTCCCTTGTCAAAATTCTCGCTAAACTCTCGGGGCAAAGAAAATGTCTTGCCCAAAAAATTATTGGCGCTTTCAATTCCTGAAACAAAAATAATCTCTCCGCCTTCAGCCCCCAAAGAAACAATATTTTCGACAGA